>CAYGSG010000032.1:0-29304 GCA_964352615.1 uncultured Phycisphaeraceae bacterium | reverse complement strand
AAGCGATTCAGCGGTACGCAGCCGAGACCACCAGCGAATCGACCGTGCGCACGGTGGCGATCCCGAGCGACGACATGAAGGGCCGCATTATCGGGCGCGAGGGCCGGAACATCCGTGCGTTCGAGAAGGTCAGCGGGGCGGACATCATCGTGGACGACACGCCGGGCGTGATCGTGGTGTCGTGCTTCGACAAGGTTCGCCAAGCGGTCGCGGTGGAGGCGCTGGAGAAGCTCGTCGCCGACGGCCGGATGCACCCCTCGCGGATCGAAGAGGTGGTCGAGAAGGCCCGCAGCGAGATCAACCAGCGGGTGCTTCAAGCGGGCAAAGATGCGGTGCTTGAAGTCAACCTGCGCGGGCTGAGCCCCAAGATCGTCGAAGCGATGGGCAAGATGCACTACCGCACGAGCTACGGGCAGAACGTGCTTCGGCACTCGGTCGAGGTCGCGTTCATGAGCCAGATCATCGCTGAACAGCTCGGGCTCGATGGCAGGCTCGCGCGGCGGTGCGGGTTCCTGCACGACATCGGCAAGGCGATGGACCATGAGATGGAGGGCGGGCACCCGAAGATCGGAATGGAATTCGCCAAGCAGCACGGCGAGACGGACGAGGCGGTGCTCAACGCCATCGGCGGGCACCACGCCGACATCCCGTCGACCACGTTCTACACGCCGATCGTGATGGCGGCCGACGCGGTCAGCTCCGCAAGGCCCGGCGCTCGGCGCGAGAGCATGGAGCGTTACGTGCAGCGGCTCAACGACCTGCAAGACATCGCCCTTGGATACAAGGGCGTGACCGAGGCGTACGCGATCCAGGCGGGCCGCGAGGTCCGGGTGATGATCGACGCCGACCGCGTGAGCGACGACGAGGCGTACCTGATCGCGCACGACATCGCCAAGAAAGTCAGCGCCGAGATGACGTTCCCGGGCGAAATCCGCGTGACGGTTCTCCGAGAGACTCGCGCGATCGAGTACGCGCGATAAAGCGTGCGAATCGCATGAGTCGAACGGGATTGGAACGCCGATGGTCCGTGAACAACCCAAGCGAGCACGAAGCCTTCGGCGATGGCTATTGGCGGCAGCGCTGGCAGCGGTGGGGTTTGTCGCGGTGAGCTTTGCAGGCTGTGCCGAGCGGCTGTTCTTCTACCCCAGTCGGGCGGCGTTTGTGACACCCGAGGGCACCGAGGACGTCTGGTTTACCAACGCTGACGGGCTCAAGCTCCACGGCTGGTTCATCCCGCCCGACGGTAAGCCCGATGGCCCTTGGCCCGCTGTGCTGCACGTGCACGGCAACGCGGGCAACATGACCAATCACGTCGAGTTCTGCGACTGGCTCACCAAGCACGGCTACGCGGTGATGCTGTTCGACTACCGCTCGTACGGCAGGAGCGAACGCGGACCGCTGAACCGGGATGCGGTGCTCGCCGATGCCAACGCGGCGCTGGACACCCTGCTCGCGCGTGACGACATCGATCCGTCGCGCGTGGTGGTATACGGGTTCAGCCTCGGCGGGGCGACCGCGACACGGTTGGTCGGCGAGCGCACCGAGCCGGTGGCGCTGATCGCAGGGGCGCCGTTCTCTGGCTGGCAGCGCGTGGCGGGCGACTACGTTCCGCTGCTGACCAAGGCGCTCATCCGCGACCGTGGCGATCCCGAGGAGGCCATTGCGCGCATCGGGGAGAGGCCCGTGCTCTTGGTGCACGGCACAAGCGATGGCATCGTTCGGCCTTATCACACGAAGCGGCTTCTTGAGGCGGCTACCAGCGCGGGCGTGAATGCGAGGCGGGAGACCTACGACGGCCTCGACCACAACGGCTTGCTTGTGGATGAAGCGGTCCGTGCTGAGATTCTGCGGTTTCTCGGTGAAGCGATCCCTTAACGCAACCGGCGGTTCTTCCAAGCCCAGTTGAGCGATTCATCAAACGCGGTGATCGAGGCGCTGTCGAGAAGCTGGCGTGCGAGCCGGTCCATTAGCAGTCGTTCCTGCCGCAAGCGCATCAGCCGTTCGAGATCGTCTCGCACGCTTTCGAACGCAACGCCATCGGCCGGGATGTCCTGCTCAAGGAGCATGAGTGCGAAGCCGTTGTCGACAGCGACGACAGGGCTGATGCGGCCGGGCTCGAGTGATTGGAGCATTCGGCGGACTGCGGGCGCGTACGCGGGATCGAGCGGGCTGATGGGTTCGGTAAGCCCGCCGCGCGCAGCGGTGGCATCGGTTGATGAATCGATGGCTGCTTGAATGAACGCAGCACGCGGCTCGGCGGCAGTGGTCAGCAGCCGATCACGGATGGTCGAGGCATCGCGCTGCGTGGGAACCACGATGAGGCGGACCGTTCGGCGTGGTCCGTGCCGGACATCAAACGCGGTGCGCAGCATGGATTCGTCGACCGTGACCTGCTCGCGGACGAGCGAGCGGAGCATCGCGTTGCGTTCAAGAAGCGCGGCGTAACGGACGGGGCCGAGGCCGCGAGCTGTCCGCAGATCGGCCAGGACGGTGGCGAACTGCCCGGTCTCGATGCCGTCACTTTGGGCGAGCGAATCGGCGAGCATCTGCTCCTCACGCTTGGCGGCGTCAGAATCGAGGGTTTGCCCCCGTGCGGCCATTTCGGTTCTCAGCGAGCGAGTTAGAGCCAGTTCTTCGATGGCTCCCGCCCCGCCGGACTCGGCGAGCACGCCCGCAAGCTCGTCCCAGCTCACCGGCTGGCGGTTGATGACCAGGGGCGGCGTGCCGGTGGGGTCGCTGGGGCCGCCGCGGGTCTGCGGGCGATCGACCGGGATGGTCTTTTCCGCCGTTTCGAGGCCTGAGAACGGGTTTGGCCGGGCCTGGCAGCCCAAGAGCACCGCGAGGGAGAGGCCGACCAGCGTGATGGCAAAGAGCCCAGAGCGGTGGGAGCATGGCATGAAGGGGATCCCGGTTGAGGAGTGAAACGGCGAGTTGTCGGCGCTGCGGAGGAGAGTCCTGGCTTGATTGAGGATGCAAATATCCGTTATAAATCACAAGCAGCGTGGTCTGATAATGCGAGCACCAGTGGGCAAATTGGCTCTCGACAGCACGTTACTACTGTGGTAAGGTGTGGCATACACAAGGCTGTGATGGACACAGCTTAGCGGAGGGTACACCTATGTCGGCATTGATTCCGTCTCGCACGAAGCGAGCCTTCACGCTGATCGAGCTCTTGGTGGTCATTGCGATCATCGCGCTGCTGATCGGCATTCTCCTTCCCGCCTTGGGCAAAGCCCGTCTTGCTGCCTGGCAGGTCAAGGATCTTTCGAACCTGCGCCAGTTTGCCATCGGCAACCAGAGCTACGCAGCGGACTTCAAGGACGCGATCGCGAACCTCACGGACGCGAGCGGCTCGCAGTACAACGACCTGCTTCCCGGTGCCAACGACAACCCGGCTCTTGCTGGCTCCAAGCTCGCGATTGATATCATTCGCCGCCGTGCTGGCCGTGACGATTTCCCTCTGCGAGCCAACTGGATTCCCCACGTTCTTTACAGCCACCTCGTGCTGGTTGACTACATGGGTGACAACCTGCCCAACGAAACAACGGTCAGCCCCGGCGACCGGTACCGCTTGCAATGGCAGGACTGGCGCGGCTACGAGGAAGACCTCTACGCCCCGTTCCAGCGCGTGCCGGGCACGGCTACCCAAAACCGCACGTGGCCCTACTCCTCGTCCTACTACGCCAATATTGCCTCGTACGATTTCTACGCGAGCACCAACCCGAACTCGAGATCGGGCGTGGCGGTTACCAACCGTGTGCGTCCCTCCACGACCGCTGGCACGTTCCTCGTTCCTGGCGCCGGAAAGTTCGGTGATGTCGATCTGAACAAGGTTGCGTTCCCGTCCTCCAAGGTCTACTACAACGCGGGCGAGCAGTTCTACGAAGGCCGCCAGCGGGTGTACTACGGCGTAGATGAAGCCAAGGTGACCATGTCGTTCTTTGACGGTTCGGCTGGCCTCCGCCGCACAGACGAAGCCAACCTTGGCTGGAACCCCAACAGCCCGGCGACACCGTTCTTCCGCACGTTCTACCGCCAGGACGACCCGTGGGAGCCGCCGGTGACCGGGCGTTTCTCGCCAGTTCTTGACGAGGTTATGAACCGCTATTCCACCACGCGTGGCGGTCTGCTCGGCAACGACTTCGGCGGCGAGTCGGTCGGATACGGGTTGCCCTAATCCGTAGGTTCTGCCCGGAAACCTGAGTTTCACCAGACCACCCGCTCCGGCGGGTGGTTTTTTGTTCGCGATCGTGCGGGAGGGGCTCCATTCCGCCGCGAGAGCCGTACGATTGTGGCACGTCAATCTGTAATTGCCCATGCAGGCCGGTACAAGGGAGCGAAGGCGATGGCAGAAATATTGGTGGCAGACAAACTGGACGCAGCCACGATCGAAGCGCTTACCGAGGCTGGCCACACGGTGGCCTTTCAGCCTCAACTCCAGGATGCATCGCTGGTGCGCGCGATGGCCGAGCAACGGCCCGAGGTGCTCGTGGTTCGATCCACCAAAGTGCCCAAAGCAGCGATCGAGGCGAGCGATCGGCTCGGGCTCATCGTCCGCGCCGGAGCCGGGGTGGACAACGTTGACTGTGCCGCTGCGAGCGACTGCGGGGTCGCGGTTGCAAACTGCCCGGGAATGAACGCCGCAGCGGTGGCCGAGCTGGCGATGGGCCTGCTGCTCGCGTGCGATAGGAGCCTGCCCGATCAGTCCGCAAAGCTCAGGGCGGGTGAGTGGGACAAGCAAGGCTTTGGTGCCACGTCACGAGGGCTCAAGGGTCGAACGCTCGGGCTGATCGGTGTGGGCTCGATCGGAAGGCTCGTGATCGATCGAGCGCTGGCGTTCGAAATGAATGTCGCAGCGTGGTCGCGGAACCTCGATGAGACGTGGTGTGCGACCAAGGGCGTCGAGTTTGGAGGCCGGGACCGAGCCTCGCTGCTGAAGATGGCGGCCCGGTGTGATGCGGTGAGCGTGCATGTGGCGCTCGTGCCGGACACGCAGAAGTTGTGTGACGAAGCCTTCTTCGCGGCTCTGAAGCCGGGCGCGATCTTCGTGAACACGGCTCGTGCGGGCGTGGTCGATGAGGCGGCGTTGCGGGGTGCGGTGCTCTCGCGGGGCCTGCGGTGCGGGCTGGACGTGCATGAGCACCAGCCTTCGGAGCCGACCGGAACGATTCGCTCGGAGACCTGCTCGCTGGCGGGGGTGTACGGCACGCACCACAACGGGGCTTCTACCACGCAGGCTCAAGAAGCCGTGGGTGAGGAAACCGTGCGTATTATTCGGGCGTTTGCCGAGCGCGGCGAGTTGGTAAACTGCGTGAACGAGGCCTCGCTCAAGTCCCGCGTCGGCGGGACGAGCACCGCGGGGCGCTGACCGAGAAGACCAGAGACTTAATCTTGGCCCAACAGGCCAGTCGGAGAATCTCAGATGGCAACTGCAACCAAGACCGACCGCGTTTACAACTTCTCCGCTGGCCCCGGTGTGCTGCCAGAGACGGTGCTGCGACAGATCCAGGAAGACGTCTGGGACATCCGAGGGACTGGCACGGGAATCTTGGAGCATTCGCATCGCGGCAAGCTGTTTGATGCGGTGCTCGAAGAGGCCGAGGACCGCTGCCGGCGGATCGCCAACATCGGCGACGACTACGCCGTGCTGTTTATGACGGGTGGCGCGACGAGCCAGAACCACTTGATCCCGATGAATCTGATGCCTGAGGGCGGCTCGGCGGATTACGCCGTCACCGGCAAGTGGGCGGCGGACTCGGTCAAGACCTGCGAGCACTTTGGCACGGGGCGCACGGCGTACACGAGCAAAGACACCGGGTTTGACCGCGTGCCGACGCAGGATGAATTGAAGCTGGATCCCAAGGCCGCGTACTTCCACTACACGTCGAACAACACCATCATGGGCACGCAGTACCACTATGTGCCGCAGGCGCCAGAGGGCGTGCCTCTTGTATGCGATGCTTCGAGTGACATTTTCTCGGAGCCGATGGACATCAACAAGTTCGGGCTCGTATACGCGGGCGCACAGAAGAACATCGGTCCGGCCGGCACCACGCTGGTGATTGTTCGCAAGGACTTGCTGGACGCTTCGGGCCGCAAGCTGCCGGGCATGATGAGCTACAAGGTGTTTGCGGACAAAGAGAGCCGTCCCAACACGCCCCCGGTGTTCCCGATCTACGCGGTAAGCCTGGTGTTCCAGTGGATCCTCGATCAGGGTGGCCTTGAGCCGATCGCACAGCGGAACCAGGCCAAGGCCAAGCTGATCTACGATGTGGTGGATGGCTCTTCGTTCTACACGGGCCACGCCCAGCCAGAGTCGCGTTCGCTGATGAACCTCACGTTCAAGACGCCGAACGCCGAACTCGACGGCAAGTTCTGTGAGCTGGCGGGCAAAGAAGGCATGGCGACGCTTGAGGGCTACCGGACGCTGGGCGGGGTGCGGGCCAGCATCTACAACGCGTTCCCTGCCGAGGGCTGCGAGGCGCTGGCCTCGTTCATGCGTGAGTTCGAGCGGACGCACGGCTGAGGCGTCGGGTCGCCGCTGAGAAGACCTCGTCAACTTCGATCCGTTCCATGAGCAAGGCGTTGGCTTCGTTCTTGTGGTCGAAAGTCTGGTCGCTCTCGATGTGCTGGAGCACATCGGTGTCTCGGCCGTAGGGGCCAACGCGCGAGATATCCGTTGGGCCGAACAAGCCGACCAGCGGGCGGTCAAAGCCGACGGCCATGTGCAGCGCCGCCGAGTCATTGGCGATGACGAGCCGGGAGCGTTCGATGATGGCCATCAACTGGCCCACCGAAGTCGCGCCGACGAGGTCGATGATTCCCTCGTGCAGGCTCGCGCGATCGAGCAGCGGGGCGCACTGCGGCTGCTCACCAGGCCCACCGACGACGACCATCGGTCCGGTTATCTCGCGCCTGAGCCGATCCGCGAGCGCGGCCCACCTCTCGGCGGGCCATCGTTTGGCGAGCCACCGGCTAGTAGGCGCCAGCACGACGGGCTGGGCCGAGCCCAAGAGCTGTTCGGCGAACGCGCGATCGGCGGAACCGCAATGGAGTTGAAGGTCCGCCACCGGTTCGACATCCATCGGCCCAAGCAGATCGAGCATCCGGTCGACCGTGTGCGTCTGATCGGACCTCACCTTGTGCGTGAGCGGCAGCCAGCCAAGCTCGCGTGCGTCCGCGTGCCCCACACGCACATTGGAGCCGCTAAGAGCTGCGAGCAGCCCAGAGCGGGCGAGCCCTTGTGCGTCGATGACGATGTCGTAGCGTCGCTGGCGAAGGCTGCGGACCAGCGACACGAGCGAGCCGCTGCGGGCCGAACGCAGGTCGCGGCCAAGCTGCTTGCGAGCGAACGGGACCGCTGCGGTGAGATCAGGATGTGCCGCAATCGCATCGGCGAACGAGTCCTGAACCAGCCAGTCGATCTCGGCCTCGGGGAACGCCCTGCGGAGGCTCACGAGCAGCGGTACGCTGCGGCATACGTCGCCCAAAGCACTGGGCCGGATGATCAAGATGCGATCAGGCTTATCCACCAACTCGAATGGTAGCGCCGGGGCCCGCTTGGGCGTTGTGGCTGCACCGCTCGTGTGGCTTGTGCTGTGGGCTATGCCCGCAGCCGTGCAGGCCCAGGCTCAAACGGATCAGGTCGCGATTGAATTGGCCTGGAATTGGCCTGTGGCAGAAACGGACGCCAGCGAGCTTGGTGCGCCTTGGCTCGCGCCCGTGGTTGCGACGTTTGAATGGTGGCTCTCGGTCGGACTCGATGAGCCTCCGTTACGACTACCCAGCATGGGCCGGGTGAGCGCCGTGATCGATGCACAAGCGCGTTGGTCGCCTCGGCTCGCGCCGTCGCCAAGAGCTGATGGCCCGGGCGGACTGGTACACCCGCGTGCCCCGCTGCATCGAGCCACGCTGCCCAGGCCCGACGGCGAACGGCTGGTGCTCGCGGAACTCATGCTCGATCTCAACGCGGTGCGGCTCGCGGATCCGCAGCGAGCTGGCTGGGGATCGGTGGCCAGAGCGCTTGCGTATTGGAAGCTGTCCAACGCGCGAGACCTCATGCTGCACGTGCGAGCCAGCCCGAGGCCCGCGCCGCTGCCGATGATCCTCGAAGTGGACCTGACCTGGTCCTCGCGCAGCGAGCCGATGCACGTCGTCCACACACGCCGGCTCACCACCGACCTTGGGGCAGTGGAGTCGGCGACGCTGACGCCGCCCGGTTCGGCCTGGACCGCAGCACTGCCGCTCGACGTTCGGCTGGTCATCGCCCGCTGCGTGGGGTCCGCGATGGCTGGTCGCGACCCAGACGAGGCGTTCGATCGCAGCGCGGTGCAGTGGGCTGTCGCTGTGCGCGATCGCGTCACGCGACTGAGCGCGGTGCTGGGCGAACGGTCGCTGGTGAGCGGCGGCGCGGATGGAATCAGCGCGAGACTGCCGCTTGCCCGCGAGAGCGGCGGCCGATCGGTCGCGGCAGACATGAAGGCCTTGCAGGCCAGGCTCGGGGGGGCGGCATCAGCCGATGACCTGAGCGGCAGCGTCGCGGTGTCGCCCGAATTCGCCCTGCGGTGGAGCGTCGCTCAAGACAACGCCGGCTCATGGCTGACGCTCGAACTTCGAGCACGCGGAGCCGATCAAGCCGAGTAGATCGCCGACGTGCGTGGTGTCTCCCAGACGGTCACCGCTTCCAGTTTGGCGGCGGGGATGTCCCGCGCCAGCACGGGCTTGAGCAGTTCAAAGCAGACGCGGGCGATGTTCTCGACGGTGGAGTTCACCCCGCTCTCGCCGAATTCTGCGGTGTCGAGGTTCAGGTGCTTGTGATCGAACCGATCGATGATGGCTTCTTTGACCAGTTCTTCGATGAGTTCGCTCGCCGCGTGGATGGGGTCGTCCGCGGGCAAGCTGATGCACGGCTCAAGCTCGTAATTGTGACCGTGGCCGCTGGGGTGCGCGCACTTGCCGAACACCTCGCGGTTCTTCTCGTCGCTCCATTCTTTGACGAACAAGCGGTGCGACGCGGAGAAATCGAACCTGGAGCGAAGCGTGACACGATCGGGGCTCATGGCAGACATTTCATAACTCGCAAACGGGGTGACGTGCCAGCGGAGAGAGACAAGGTCGGCATCCAGCGCGCGATTCACTGATTCGAGCAGATCGCTCAAGATCCAAGCGGGGTCGCTCGCGGCTCGGTCGTCGGTGGGGGCCCACACAGCCGAGGTGATGCGTGGCAGGGCGACCTCGCGGACCGCTTCATCGATGGCCTTGATGTTGATCAGGTAGCCGATGACCGGGTCGACATGGCCCGAGCAGACGACCGTCATCTCGTGGTACGGGGCGAGGCGACGCAGCGGGGGAGCCCCGCCAAAGCCATTGGTGCCGGGCTGGTTGAGACCGGGGGGATTGACCACGAATCTGACTGTTCGGCTGAGATGCAGCATGCGAGGCTCATGCTAGGGCGAATCTGCCCGCTGGCCGGCCCCGAACCCCGTACGATTGCTCAATCGGATCGAGGCAGATGCTCAGGCAAAGGAGGCTCCCGGATGAACACAACGATTTGGATAACGCTCGGTGCTGGCGCGGTGCTCGTGCTCGCTGGTTTGGGGTTCGCTCGCACAGCCAAGGCGGGTCACGGCTCTGATCCCGAGCCTGTCGATCCCTATGTGCTCGACCACGTGGTCATGGACATCGAATCCAACGAGGTGGATCTGCGTAGCTTCGAGGGCCGGGTTGTGATGATCGTCAATGTGGCGAGCAAGTGCGGCCTCACGCCTCAGTACGAGCAGCTTCAGGCCATGTACGACGAGTTCTACGAGCAGGGGTTCGTGGTCATCGGCTTCCCGGCGAACAACTTCATGGGCCAAGAGCCGGGCACCAACGGCGAGATCGCCGAGTTTTGCAGCGCGACCTACGGCGTGGAATTCCCCATGATGGCCAAGATCAGCGTCAAGGGCGACGATCGAGCAGAGCTCTTTACCGACCTCGCGGCACAGGCCAAACCCATCGGCGGGGACCCCAAGTGGAACTTCACGAAGTATTTACTTAACCGCCGAGGCGAGGTCGTGGCGCGGTTCGGCTCCAGGACCAAGCCCGTTGCCGACGAGGTGCGTGAAAAAGTCCTTGAGCTCTTGGCAGACAAGGAGTTGCGCGAAGGCACGCAGCCCTGGTCGCCCCCCTCCGAGTGAGCCATTCCTATCGACAGAGGGCTTCGGACAGCGTTTCGTAAGGCCGAGGCTTGGTGGGCCGGCGAACGAAGCCCGCTGGCGGCTCCCTACGATCTGGGTATGCGGGCGGAGGAGCCCGCAGAGCCGAGATGGACTCGTTGACGGAGCCAGGCCCGACCTGGAATTGACCATGAGCACGTTCTTTGCGGTCGCGATTTCGGTAGCGGTGGCGCTGTCCGGGCTGCCTGCCGCTGATCCTGATGCAGCGGTCGATCCGGCCCTGCCCGAGTACCAGGCCGTGACCGGCGTTTCGGGCTCGCTGCGGAGCGCCGGGTCCGAGACCATGAACAACATCGTGGCGTTGTGGGGCGAAGACTTTCGGTCGTTCTACCGGGGTGTGTCGTTCGGCGTGGAGGGCAAGGGCTCTTCGACCGCGCCGCCCGCGCTGATCGAGGGCCAGGCCCAGTTCGGCCAGATGAGCCGGCCCATGAAGGAAGGCGAGATCGCCGAGTTTGAAGCCGCCTTTGGTTGGAAGCCCCACGAGATGCGCACCGGCATCGACTGCATCGCCGTGTTCGTCCACAAGGACAACCCGGTGGAGTCCCTCACGCTCGCCCAGCTTCGCGAGGTCTTTAGCGTTGACGCGCCGGACCTAACGTGGGGCGACCTAGGCGTTGAGCATCCGGATTACGCCCGCGTGCCCGTGGCCCTGTACGGCCGCAACAGCGTGTCGGGCACCTACGGCTTCTTCAAGAGCGTGGCGATGGACAACATCGACTTCAAGGAAACGGTTAAGGAGCAGGCCGGTTCGGCTGGCGTCATCAACGCGGTGGGCGAGGACCGCTTTGGCATGGGCTATTCGGGCCTGGGCAAAATGACCTCGAACGTCAAGGTTGTGCCGATTGCGATCGATGACTTCGCTGAGCCGGTGATGCCCGACGCGGCCTCCGCGCTGGCCGGGGAGTACCCGATTGCGCGGTACCTGCTGCTGTACATCAACAAGGACCCGAACGCTGATCTTGACCCGATCCGCCGCGAGTTCGCCCGTTTGATCTTTAGCCGACAAGGCCAAGAGGCGGTGTACAAAGACGGGTTCATCGCTCTGCCCGCGGATGTCGCCCGCAATGAACTGAGCAGGCTCGGAATCGAACCTGGATTCTGAGCACGGGTCTCGTCGTCGGGTGGTGATCTGAGCGGAGTCCGGTGAATGGGTGTGAACGCGAACCCGAGAGGCAGCCCGAGGCGAAGAAAGACGCCTCGGAGCGTGTACCTCGCCGATCATGCCGCCAACAGCGTCATCAGGCTGGGCGGCGTTGCGGTTATCGCCGCGGTGCTGGGCATCTGCTTCTACCTCGCGGCGGTGGTTGTGCCGCTGTTCCTTCCGGGTACTTCGGAGTTGGCAGACACGGGCGAGTCGCGGTCGGCTGGCGCGGTTGCGGTCCTTCCCGACGAGTACGGCGGTTCGGCTGCGGTCGTGAGCGCAGATGGCCGGATCGATGTGGTCGAACTCTCGTCCGGTGCGCTGCTCGGCACCGCCGATCGGCCCAAAGCGGTGTCCACGGTGGTTACCACGCCTCAGGGCTTGGTCGCTTGGGGCTACCACGACGGCTCGTTCCAACTCGGCGAAGTGACTTCGCGCGCTTCGGTGCTTTCATCTGCGCAGGCGGCGGCACTCGGTGACGCGAACCGCGTTGCACAGAGCGGGCCGTTCGACGGGCTTCGCTCGGTGGCGGAAAGCGGCAGCCAGCGCGTCACGACGTTCGGCATCGAGACCCGTGCTGCGGTTGAACCACGGACAGAGACCGGCCCGGTCGAACTGCTGGACTACCGCCGGGTGGGCGGCGGACGCGAACTGCTGTTCACCGCCTGGGCCGATGGCTCGGCGATGCTCAGCACGGTCCGCGTCACGACGCCGCTCGACGGCAGCGAGCCAAGGCTCCGGCTCACCGGCCGGGCGGTTGAACTCGACGCGGCGCGTGGCGCGTGGGCCGTCGCGTTCGCCGATGGCGAGAGCGTGTTGACCATCGCTCGCGACGGGACCGGCGTGCGCTACGGCCTGCCAGCGGATGCGGGCCGCCGAGATCCGCTCATCGCGATGGAGCGGCTCGACCTCGCGGGAGGCGCAGGTATCAGCGCGGTGACCGCTCTGCCCGGTGGCCGCTCGCTGGTCGCGGGCGGGGACGACGGCTCGCTCTGGGTCTGGACGCTGTCACGCGACCCGCTCGCGGATGCAGGTGATGGACGCCGACTGGTCAAGGTCGAGAAGCTGCGTGCAGGCGACTCAGCGGTCGTCGCGCTTACCGCGGGCCAACGAGACCGAACGATCACCGCAGCCACCGCAACAGGCCGGATTTCCCAGCTTCATCTCACAAGCGGCAAGCTGATCGATTCCTACGACGCTTCGGCCATCGGAATCGGCGAGCCGGTAGCGGTCGGGATGGCGCCGAGGCAGGACGGCGTGGTCGCGATCGGCGCAGGCGGCGCGTACGCGCACTGGTCGGTCGACCCGCGTTACCCGGGTGCCGGCTGGCGGGCGCTGTTCGGCAGGATCGTCTACGAGGGCGAGACCGAGGCCAAGTGGGTCTACCAGTCTTCTTCCGCTGAAGACGCGTCGGAAGTCAAGATGAGCCTCGTGCCGCTGATCTTCGGCACGTTCAAAGCGACGATCGTGGCCATGTTCATTGCGGCCCCGCTCTCGGTGCTGGCGGCCATCTACTCGAGCGAGTTTCTGCACAAGCGCGTGCGCAGCACGGTCAAGCCCGCGATCGAGTTGATGGCCTCGCTGCCTTCGGTCGTGCTGGGGTTTATCGCGATGGCAGCGGTCGCGCCGTGGGTGGGCGACCATCTCTCGGGCGTGATGATCGGCATGCTGCTCGTTCCGGCGGTGGTGCTGCTGGCGGCGCACGTGTGGCAACTGCTTCCCACGCGGGTGCTGCTGGGCGTGCCGACGTGGGCTCGCATCACGCTGGTGGGTCTTGTGATGATCGCTGCGGGCGGCGTGTCGCTTGTGGCCGGCGGTCCAGCAGAGCGTGCGTTCTTTGGGCCGACACGAAGCGACCAACTGCTCGCGGCGGGTTCTTTCGAGGCTGGCGAGCCTGGGGATATCCCCTCATGGGTCGGCACGCGCGCGACGATGGCACCCGATACCGAACGCCGGTTGCGCACCGAGGGATTCGCGTTCCGCGATGGTGTCGTCGTGCGTGCGGTCGAGCCCGAGCTGGGCAGCCCAGAAGCCGCGGCGCTCGCCGAACTGGTTGCGGCCGATTCCGCGAGCCAGGACCTGCTCCGCGGCTGGCTCGATGGTCAGCACGGCAGGCCTTGGCCCGGCTGGGTGCTGCTGCTGATTCCGCTGGCCGCGCCGTGCTCGTGGTGGCTGGCCGCGAAAGTGAGACGGAGCATCGCTGCCGATGACCGGGGCCGGCTTGCGACAGGCGCCGCCGAGTTGGTGCTGTTCGCTGGCTCGCTGGCGGTGGCGGTCGGGCTGGCGGTGGCCGGCTCGCTCGCTCTTCAGGCCGTGGGCTTTGATCCGCGCGACAGCTTCCTCGGTACGTTCAGCCAGCGCAACACGCTGGTCGTCGGCATGGTCATGGGCTTTGCGATCATCCCGATCATCTACACGATCAGCGAGGATGCGCTTTCGGCCGTGCCTGATACACTGCGGAGTGCCTCGCTCGGCGCGGGCGCGACGCCATGGCAGACCGCGTGGCGCGTGGTCTTGCCCGTGGCCACGAGCGGCGTGTTCAGCGCTTGCATGATCGGCCTGGGCCGAGCAGCAGGCGAGACCATGATCATGCTTATGGCTACGGGGAACACGCCGCAGATGGACCTGAACCTCTTTAGCGGCTTTCGCACGCTCGCAGCGAACATCGCCACGGAATTGCCAGAGGCCGAGCGCGGCGGCACGCACTACCGCGTGCTGTTCCTCTGCGGGCTGGTGCTCTTTGTCGTCACGTTCATCATCAACACGCTGGCCGAGGTCGTGCGCCAGCGGTTCCGCAAGAAGAGCGCCTCGCTGTGAGCGATACGACCCCGATCATCCCGCCAACGCTCCCGCCCAAGAACGGCAAGCGCCGTCGGCCGACATCGCTCGCAGCGCATGGCGAGCCCGCGGTGTGGCTCATGGGTGCTTCGCTCGCGCTGTCGCTCATGATGATCGCCGGGCTGCTGTCGCTCATCGCGTACGACGGGTTCAAGGCGTTCTGGCCTCGCGAGATACAGCGGATCGAGCTTGCTTCCGGCGAAGTTGTGCTTGGTGAACCCATTCGCACCGAGACCTTTACACCCACCGAAGCGCCCGATGAGCAGCGGGAGCGCACGCTGTACCGCGTGGGCAATCGTGATACATCGCAGCCCTCGTTCCGCTGGATCGAGCTGCCGCAGGTCGAACAAGCCTCGTTGCCAACGGATGCTGTTCTGGTCGAGCGGCTCGCATGGGGGCCTTGGCTCGGCGAACTTGAACGGATGGAACGGGTCGGTTCGGACGGCACGGTTGAAGTGCTCGCCCAGGGGCACGGCGCGGTGCTCGACCAGCTAGATCAGCAATTGCCCGCAGCCAAGGACCGGCTCGCAGAGGTCCGTTCCCTACAGCGATCGGTGATCGATCGGGCCAACAAGCAGCGCGAGCGTTGGCGGCTGAGGGTCGCGGTCGCTAATCGAGAACTCACTTCAACCGCCAGCCCGGCAACGGCCAACTCGGCAAAGACCAACTCGGCAAAGGCCAATGGGCTGGGCACTGGCTTGTGGGCGGTTGTGCTGGTTTCGGGCCTCGCAGCGCTGGTCGCGGGTTGGATTGGCCGCAAGAAGCGGTGGGCGGTGGTGGCGTGGTGCGCCGCGGGCCTGCTCCTGGGCGGGGCGTGGGTCGAGCGTCCAGCGACCGGGGACGCGATGACCCCCGAGCGGCTGGCACAGATCCAGGCCGATGCCATGACCGCCGAGTCCGCACTGGTCGAGCAGACCCAACAAGCCGAGGCCCGCATCGCCGAGTTGGTCGCAGCCAACGACGCGCTTCGGGTGCTGATCCGCGACCCCCGCACCGGCCGTGTCGCTCCCACAAGCGTCTCGAAGATCGACGACCCGCTTCGTGTAGCGCAGGTGGTCCGCGTGGTGCCGGCCAACGAGCTATCGCTCGCGCAGAAGTGGGGCGTGTATCTCAGCCGGTGGAAGGAATACCTCACCGACGATCCGCGAGAGGCGAACACCGAGGGCGGCGTGTGGCCCGTGATCTTCGGCACGGTCGTGCTGACCATTCTGCTGAGTCTGGCGGTTGTGCCGCTGGGCGTGATCGCAGCAATCTACCTGCGCGAATATGCCAAGCAGGGCGCCGTAACCAGTGTCCTGCGGATCGCGATCAACAACCTCGCGGGTGTGCCGAGTGTGGTCTACGGCGTTTTCGGCCTGGGCTTCTTCTGTTACACGCTCGGAGCCTTTGTCGACTCGGGTCCGACCGAGCCGCTGCCTCGAATGCCTTGGTGGATCATGGCCGCCGGCCTTGCGGTGGTGGTTTCGACCTCGGTGTTGATGGCGGCTTCTGGCCGTCGTGCGAGCACGCTTGGCAGCACCCGGAGTTCCCGCTGGCTGCAACGCGGCGCTGGCATCGGCTGGCTCGCTTCGGTGCTTTTGATCGTGGTGCTCGGCGCGACGACTCCCTACTTCCACGGCTTCTTTGCGGATCGAGCCGCCGAGAACATCCCAACGTTCCGCAGCAAAGGGATCCTGTGGGCTTCGCTCACGCTGGCGCTGCTCACGCTTCCGGTGGTGATCGTCGCGACCGAGGAAGCCATCGCGGCCGTGCCTGGGTCATCGCGGCAGGGCAGCTTTGGGTGCGGCGCGAGCCGGTGGCAGACGATTCGGCGGATCGTGCTGCCCGGGGCCATGCCGGGCATCATGACCGGAGCGATTCTGGCGATGGCCCGCGGCGCAGGCGAGGTGGCCCCGCTGATGCTGGTGGGGGCGGTCAAGCTCTCGCCCGAGCTGCCGTTCGACCAAACCGCTCCCTACATCCATCTGGACCGCTCGTTCATGCATCTGGGCTTCCACATCTTCGACCTGGGCTACCAGAGCCCTGATCCTGAGGCATCCAGGCCGCTGGTATGGGTTACGACCCTGCTGCTGGTGGCGATTGTGTTCGCGTTGAACTCCTCGGCCATGCTGCTGCGGGCTAGGCTCCGCAGGCGAATGGGCGGACCGGTTGTTTGATTTTTGTCATGACGATCAGTGAGACGACTATCAAGATGACCAACACGAAGCTGCCCAGGCCGCAACCCACCTCGCCGCGTGCGTACCCGGTGGTGGATGCCATCCGTGCGGGCGAGGGCTTCACGCCGGAAATCCACGAGGAGATCCTCGAGCAGGACTCCGTGGTGCGGATCTCGAACTTCAGCCTGTGGTATGGCCAGAGCCGGGCGCTGTTCGATATTTCCATGCCTATCCCCCGTGGCAAGGTCACCGCTCTGGTCGGTCCTTCTGGTTGCGGCAAGAGCACCCTGCTGCGATCCGTCAACCGGCTCAACGACCTGGTCGAGGGCGTGCGAGTGTCGGGCGATATCGCCCTCAACGGCGAGCCGGTCTACGGCCCAAGCGTGGACGTGATCGATCTCCGCAAGCGGCTGGGCATGGTGTTTCAGAAGCCCAACCCGTTCCCGATGTCGATCTTCGAGAACGTGGTCTACCCCCTGCGGATCGATGGCGAAAAACGCCGGCGGGTGCTCGAAGACGCCTGCAAGAACGCGCTTCAGAAGGCCGCGTTGCTCGACGAGGTCGCCGACCGAATGCACGAATCGGCTACCGCACTTTCAGGCGGTCAGCAGCAGCGGCTCTGCATCGCCCGGGCGATTGTTGCCGAGCCCGAGGTCCTGCTGCTGGACGAGCCGTGCTCGGCTCTGGACCCCATCGCGACGCTTCGGATCGAGGACCTGATCCGCGAGATTGCCGAGTCCTACACCGTGCTGATCGTCACCCACAACATGCAGCAGGCCACGCGGGTGAGCGAGGCCACGGCGTTCATGTACCTGGGCCGGCTGGTCGAGTTTGGCCCGACCGAGCAGATCTTCCAGACCCCGCGTCTGGCCGAGACCGAGGACTATGTGACCGGCCGATTCGGCTGAGGCCCATCCCCGGCACCAATCCGAACCCGGATCGATCCGAACCGCTTGCTGGGCGTATCGGACGGCCGGTTGGAATGGTGGCTGGCCGACTCGTGTTCGTCCTAATAAGTGGGTCCAAAGTGCTTAGGAAATCATCAGAGCCGACGAGGATCGACCGATACGAGGGCCTACAGTCGTTCTGAGGTGGGTCCGGTCCGGCCATGCGCCCCTACGCATGGAACCCGAGAGGTTCGCACATGAGTCTGCCGCCGAGGGCCGTCTCGCCATCCGTTAACGCTTGGAACTCCGGCTACGTCGATGAGGCGTACCAGCGGTACCTGCGTGATCCCCAGTCGGTCTCTGAGACCGATCGCGCGTTCTTCCGCGGCTTCGAGCTCGCCCGCGCTCAGGGAGCCGATGCGACTCCGTTCGCAGCCGTCCCTGACGACACCTCCGCAGCCGGGAATTCGTTCCAGGTATCAGTCGATCGGCTCATCGAGAGCTACCGCAAACTCGGCCACATCGGCGCTCAGCTCGACCCGCTGGGGCGAGGCGGTGAAGCGCCACCTGCCCTGTCGCTCGAAGCCCACGGTTTGGGCGAAGCTGACCTCGACCGCGTGGCCGACGCCACCTCGGCTCAACTTGGCCCGAGCGCCCCGCTCAGAGCGATTGTCGAGCATCTCCAGCGGACCTACTGCGGCTCGATCGGCTTTGAGTTCATGCACATGTCGGACATCGAGGAGCGCTCCTGGCTGCTGGATTGGGTGGAGTCGCGCGCGGGCCGCGTCACGCTTGAGGCCCCCAGCCAGCTCACCATCCTCCGCCAACTCATCGAGGCCGAGGCCTTCGAGAGCTTTCTCGGCAAGCGCTATCCGGGCGAAAAGCGGTTCAGTCTCGAAGGTTCGGAATCGGCCATCCCGCTGCTCGGCCGGGTGGTCAACACCGCTTCGCAGCTCGGCACGCAGGAACTCGTGTTCGGCATGGCCCACCGGGGCCGGCTCAACGTGCTTCGGCACGTCCTGGGCAAGACGCTGGCGCAGATCTTCACGGAGTTTGAGGACAACTTCGACGAGAACTTCGAGGACGGCGGCGGCGACGTCAAATACCACCGGGGCTACTCAGGCTCGGTCCGCTTTGACGACAACCGCGAGATCCACCTCACGCTCACCAGCAACCCAAGCCACCTCGAAGCCGTGGACCCCGTCGTGCTCGGGCGGACGCGAGCCAAGCAGCGGATGCGAGGCGACACCGAGCGCAAGCAGGTCATGCCGCTGCTCATCCACGGCGACGCCGCCGTCGCGGGTCAGGGCATCGTCGCCGAGTGCCTCAATCTCTCCAAGCTCAAGGGCTACACCGTCGGTGGCACGATCCACGTCGTCATCAACAACATGATCGGCTTCACCACCGCGCCCGAGTACAGCCGGTCGAGCCGGTACTGCACCGACATCGCCAAGTTCATCGAGGCACCGGTTATCCATGTGAACGGTGACGATCCCGAGGCCGTGGTGGCCGCAGCCGAGCTGGCCACGCAGTTCCGCCAGAAGTTCGGGCGCGACGTGTTTATCGATCTGTTCTGCTACCGCCGCTACGGGCATAACGAGCAGGACGAGGCCACGTTCACCCAGCCCGTGCTGTACAAGCTCATCAAGAAGAAGCCCAGCGTGCTGCGTATTTACGCCGAGCGGCTGCTCGCTCAGGGCGTGATCACCGAGCAGGACATGACGGAGATTCGCGCCCGGCTCGATGAAGCGCTCAACGAAGCCCAGCGCCACGCCAAAAGCTCGCCCTACGACCCGACGATCGACCCGGGCAGCGCACGCTGGCACGGCATCAGGCCGCACTACTCGCACACCCCCGTCGAGACCGGCGTGCCGACCAAGATGATCGAGCAGGTCTGCGAAGCACTCGGCAAGGTACCCGAGAGCTTCCACCTCAATCCGAAGCTCAAACGCGTGCTAAAGGCCAGGGCCGACTTGCCCACGACGCGAGACATCAGCTACGCGGATGCCGAGTCGCTCGCATTCGGCACGCTGCTGCTCGAAGGCAACTCCGTACGACTGAGCGGCCAAGACTCCCGCCGAGGCACGTTCAGCCATCGCCACGCGGTGCTCAGCGACTACGACAACGGCGAACACTTCACCCCGCTCAACAACATCCTCGAAATCTGCAAACCCGAGCACCGCGACGGGTTCACCCCCGGCACGCACCAGGCCGAGATCTGCATCCATGACAGCCCGCTGAGCGAGGTGAGTGTTATGGGGTTCGAGTACGGCTACGCGCTGGCCGACCCGAGCATGCTCGTGCTGTGGGAGGCGCAGTTCGGCGACTTCGTCAACGGCGCGCAGACGATCATCGACCAGTTCATCTCATCGGCCGAAGCCAAGTGGGAGCGGTGGAACGGCCTCGTGCTGCTGCTGCCGCACGGCTACGAGGGCATGGGCCCGGAGCACTCGTCGGCGCGGGCCGAGCGGTTTCTCAAGCTCTGCGCCGGCGAGAATATCCAGGTCATCTACCCCTCGAACGCTTCGCAGATATTCCACGCCCTGCGTCGGCAGGTCCGCCGGCCGTTCCGTAAGCCATTGGTGGTTCTTACGCCCAAGAGCATGCTGCGAACGCCCACCAGCAAGATCGACGAACTGGTCTCGGGCCGATTCTGCGAGGTGCTCGACGATCCCCGCTTCGAAGCCGACGGCGGACCCGCGAGGTCGGGTGTCAAGCAGCTGACAGTCTGCACCGGCAAGGTCTACTGGGAGCTCGCCGCGCGCCGGGACGAACTCGGGCTGGACGACCACGCGATCGTGCGAATCGAGCAGCTCTACCCGTTCCACACGGACATGTTCACCGAAGTGCTCGGCCGATACCCGAAGAAGGTCAAGCTCCAGTGGGTCCAGGAAGAGCCTCGCAATTCTGGCTGCGGCCTGTTCATCGCCGACAAGCTGCGAGAGGAACTCAAGCTCGAGTTCGATCGTTTCATCAGCCGACCCGCGAGCCCGACGCCCGCGGTAGGCTCTAAGAAAGCGCACAAGACCGAGCAGGAGCACCTGCTAACCTCAGCGGTCGGTGCGCCCCCCAAGACCGAGGACCCGCCGAGCGGTGAGTCCGGCAAAGACCAACGAGTCCCGGCCTCGCAGAGCCGGTGAGCAGGAACCGACGATGCCCACCAACATCGTGATGCCCGAAGCAGGCGAGTCCGTCACCACCGGCGTGATAGCCGATTGGCACAAGGCCGACGGCGACTGGGTCGAACGCGACGAGCCCGTCGTCGATGTCGAGACCGACAAGATCACCGTCGAAGTGCTTGCGCCCGCCTCGGGCGTGCTCAAGCGTAGCGTCGGCCCGGGCGACGAGATCGAAGTGGGGGGCGTGGTCGGCAGCGTGGACGAATCCGCCGACAAGCCTGCCGCAGCCCCGGAGCAGAAAGCCGAGAGCGCCGTCGGTGAAAAAGCACCGACCAAGCCCGCCCCGGCCGTCGTCGCTCAAGCGTCAGGCAACGCTTCTACGCCCGCCAGCAAACCGGCGAGCAACGGAACGGTCTCCGCCACGCCGCTCGCCAAGAAGATCGCAGATGAGCGCCGCGTCAACCTCAGTGATGTGGTTGGCACCGGTGCCTCAGGCCGGGTCCGCGAGCAAGACGTGCTCGCTTACATCCAGACCCATGCCGACGGCGCCCCGCCCGCCACCGCAGCGAAGTCCGCTGGCTCACGAGGCACCTCGGTCGAACGCATGAGCCCTATGCGCCAGCGCATCGCATCGCGCCTTGTCGAGGCCCAGCAGACCGCGGCCATGCTCACCACGTTCAACGAGTGCGACATGACCAACGTCATGAACCTCCGCAAGCGGTACAAAGAGCAGTTCGCAGAATCCCACGGCGTCGGCCTCGGGTTCATGTCCTTCTTCGTCAAGGCCTGCGTGCAGGCCATGCAAGCATTCCCCAGGGTCGGCAGTATCATCGTCAACGGCGAGGACGGCAAGCTCGCCGTCAAGAGCCACGACTACTGTGATATCGCGATCGCGGTATCGAGCCCCAAGGGCCTCGTCGTGCCGGTGCTCCGCAACGCCGAGGGCCTGTCGTTCGCACAGATCGAGTCGGCCATCAAGGACTTCGCGGTGCGTGCCAAGTCGGGCAAACTCTCGCTCGACGAGATGGCCGACGGCACGTTCACCATCACCAACGGCGGCATCTTCGGCAGCCTGATGAGCACCCCGATTCTCAACCCGCCGCAGTCCGCCATCCTCGGCATGCACGCCATCAAGAGCCGCGCCGTCGAAAACCCCGACAAGCCCGGCGAGATCGCACTCCGCCCCATGATGTACCTCGCGGTCAGCTACGACCACCGCATCGTGGACGGCGCCGAGGCCGTGCAATTCCTCGTGCGTATCAAAGACGGCATCGAGAACCCCGAGCGGCTGATGTTGGACCTCTGAGGAACATCATGCCATACGTCAATGTCCGTGTAACCAAGGGCGTTTCAACCGAGCAGAAAGCCCGGATTGTTGCGGATATCACCAAGTTACTCGGCGATGTTCTTGGAAAGCGGCCCGAACACACCCATGTGGTAATCGACGAAGTCGATCATGACAACTGGGGTTTCGCGGGCAAACTCACAAGCGAGCTACTCAAGGGTGACTCGAACGAGTGATTCAGGGTAGCGCGCGTTTCAGCAGTCCCTCGCACGCGCCCGTCAGCATCTCGTACACCTCGTCGAAGCCGTCGGCCCCGCCGTAGTAAGGGTCGGGCACGTCAGGCGCCTTGCTCGGCTTGCCCGCATGGTCCGCGTGGAAGGCCATCATCAGGTGTGTGCGGCCCTGCTTGCTGCCCGCTGCGATCAAGTCTGCCTGGTTTGAACGGTCCATCGCGATGACCCACTCGAACCGCTCGAAGTCGGGCGCGGCGCGAAGCTGTCGCGCTCGGCTGGGCAGTTCGATGCCGTGCTTGCGGGCGACCGCGATCGAACGCGGGTCGGCGGGATTGCCCGCGTGCCAGTCGCCCGTGCCGCACGAGTCGATATCGAACCGGTCGAGCACGCCGCGCTCGCGGGCCGCGTGGATGAACAGCCCCTCGGCCAGCGGGCTTCGGCATATGTTGCCCAGACACACGAACAGCACGCCGGTTCGCTCAGCCATCGGCCTCTCCCCCGCGTGAACCACTCACTGTCTCCAGCGCAGCGAGCACCTGCGCGTGACGAGCCGGGTCTTCCAGCAGCGACACCGCCTTGAACGCAAGTCTCCGCGGCTCATCGGACTCGCACGCCAGCATCGCAGCGCAGATTCCCGGGTACAACTCGGCGGGCTGGCCCGGCCCCGCCCAGAGCACGGGCGTGCGTGCCGCGTGCGCCGATGCCACCAGCATGGCTTGCCTCTCGCGAAGCTTCGCAAGGTCGTGATCGAGCACCCACGGGGCCGCGATCATCACGCCCAGATCGATCGCGCTCCAGCACGCGGTAATTGGTCGGTGGAGAACTTTGAACGACCAGCGCGGCCCGGCGGTGCGCACCCACCGCGTCGCTCGTTCAATATTCCACGAGGCCTCGGGCAGCAGGCCCACGACCGGGCGGTGCAGGGCTTCGAGCAAGGCGGCGAAGAACACGAACCGCCGTGCATCTCCAGCGCTGGCGGGGTCCATGCACAGCGCGACGACGAAACTGTCTTCGGGGATAGCAAGCTCGGCTCGGCTCAGCTGCGGTGTACGACCAATCGCCGGGCCATCGAGCGTGAGAGCCTCGGTCGATCGGGTTGGTCTGAGTTCGCCCAGCCGCACGCGCTCACTCGCCCCCGGGCCGATTGCGCGACACGCTGTCGCGGTCGCGGTCGTAGAACAACTGCGCGAGGCGCAGCCCGGTCAGTTCGGCAAGCTCAAGCTCGGCCTGACGTATGTCGGACGCGTCCTTGGGCGAGAAGCCCGCGATCGATTCGCCCCCCGCGAGCAGCGGGTAGCCCGCTGCATCGGCCGGCCAGATCCGCTCGCCGATGGTCTCCTCGTTCTCAGCCGAAGCGTCCAGCACGCGGACCCGCAGTTCGGCGCTGGGCGTGAAGGTCTGGCCATCGGGCGAGAGCGTGAACCGCACGATCTGCGCGTACACAATCTGGTCCGCCCCGACCCGTCGGGCCAGATCCGCGATCGGCGTGTCGCGCTCGGCTGGCTGCACGCTCATCATCTGGATCGGTCCGGGATCGACAGCGGTCTGCACCGCGCCGCGACGTGTGAGTTCCTGCGTCGCCGACTCGGCGATCCGTCGGATCAACCGAGAATCACGAACAACCGGCGGGCTCGCGGTGTCCTCCACCAGCACCACCGTAACGCGGTCCTCGGGCAGATCGAACACCTGCTTGACCTTGGGCGGTCCGGATGCGACAGCGATCGCAGGCCCGATGATGTTGCACGCGCCGATCGCCGCCGCACCCACCACCAGAACCACCAGCAGGACTTTCTGTTGCATCGTGCGCACAGCGGCTTCCTTCCGAGACAAAGTCATCGGCTAGTACTCGATCGTGTTGGGTTCTTCGTGGTCGTAGAACAGCCAGCTCGCGCGGTTGACAAACCGCCTGAGAAGTTCGGTCGCGACCAGGTTCTCGCGCATCTCGGTCGGGCCTACGCCCGTGCCGTCGGGGAAGCGCACGCGGACCTCGCTCTCGTAGATCGGCCTATCGGGATCGAACGCCTCGGGGTCGTAGACCTCGACGCTGCCCCACGCGAGGCCATCCCACAGGTACGCGTTGCCCGGCTCATAAAGCCGGTAGTCGATGATGTCCACGAGCACGACGCGGTCCACGCCCAGCTCTTGCGGCAGCCTGCCTCGGGGCCACGCCCGCCAGCTCGGGGTATTCCCAAGAAACGCGGCGACCTGATCGGTCGGGGCAAAGCCGGAAGCCATCGCGTTCTCCGCCAGAAGCTGCGTCATGCGTGCAGCCAAGGTCTCCGCGAGCGTGGGAGAGGTCGCAGCCGTGCTGCGGTCAACCGCGACGACCACGGCGAACGTCTTGCCTTCAAGGTCGTTGGAAACCCGCTCCACCTTGGATGAACCCTGCCTGCGCGCCGACTCGGCCATCCCGCCGATGAGATCACCCAAGCAGCCGGTCATGCAGAGCGCCACCGCCAGCAAGCCCGTGGTCAGCGCCGTGTTCAGAGTGGTTGGTGTGGTGCGCACGGTCGGGGCTCCTCTTGCTCGGCTCAGCTTGCTCGACTCAGCTTGCTCGGCTCAGGCTCGTCGGCTCAGAACGCCGGGCTGTCCCATGTGATGATCTTGTAGACCCAGCTTGCGAGCACCAGCGCTCCAGCGCCCGCTATCGCCCTGCCGCGAAGAAGCCGAGCAAACGCGGCGTCCACTCGGCTGCCGGTGGACGCCTGGTACACCCCGCCCCAGAATACCGCCGCGACCACCACCGCGAGCATCATGCCCATCGGCTGGGTAACAAATGAGCCCGCGAGATCGCCGTCAGCGGCGTGCGCAAAGGCTGTGGTCATCCCGCACGTCGCGCAGGGCGAATCCAGCCACATCGCCCATGCGCAAGGCGGCATGCCGAGCTGGGTGTGCGTGCCGTGCCCGTCGCCCGAGGGCGAGAGCCACGCCGACACGATCAGCAGCGTCAGGCAGGCCAACGCGGTGAAGGTCGCGATCAGTCTCGGTCGGGGGGTCTTGAGCACCGCAGCAAGGATAGCAGGCGGGGCGTTGGCAGGGTTTCGCTTGCTTAGGCCGATCGGCTCTGCTGGCTCTGGTCGTCGAGCACGGCGCCTCGCTCGCCAGGGGTATCGGAACGCCGCTGGGATGCAAACTCAAGCACCTGCTTGCCGGTTCCGAATCGGGTTTGGATTCGAGCGATCTCCACCGCACGAAGACCAACCGATGCAGCGCCCGACTCCGAGGCGTTCGCCACCTCGAACCGCGCGAGCAGGTCACGGATCGCAGCGTGCGCGGTGCCCTCGGGCACGGTCAGCACGTACACCTCAAGGCCCAGGTGCCCGATGAAGCCATCGGGGCACGCCCGTTGGAGTTGGTCGCGAAGCCGGGTGACCACACGCTCGCCAGCGTCGTAGCCCTCCACCTGATTGAACCGCCCGATGCCCACAAGCTCGACGACCACCGCGTCGTGCTTGTCTGGCCCAGCGGTGTCAAGAAGGGCGTCGAGGTGCTGAAGGCATTCGCGGCTGCCTGGGAGCGGCGTGGTGTTGCCAGCCGATATGGATTGTTCTCGGCTCGCCTGCGTGCGCACCATGTCCGCCGCCATCGAGAGCAGCGTGGGCGTGGTGAGCAGCGCCTGAGGCTGGCCCGCAGCGAGCACGATGATCGGAAGGTCCGCGCCGAACTGCGCGTGCGTGGCGGCCAGCTCAAAGATATCGCAGAAATCGAGCGCGTCCGACTCGGTCACCGGCGCTCGCCTCGCCAGAAAGCTCACGGGCATCGCGCTTCGGTCATCGGTGGCGGCTTCACGCAGCGCGTCCTCCCGCCGCACCCAGCCAAGCAGCTCATCGCCCCGCGTCACGCACACGCCGGGCAGCGACGGGTCGCGCAGCAGGTCCTGCGCCGCCGAGGCCACCGCGGTCGAGTGGTCCACGCACGTCGCGGGCTGCACGCCCCTCAGCAGCGAGACGCTCTCGGGCAGCGCATCGTGCGCCGCCCCAGCGCTTCGCATCGGCTGTGGCGGTGGGCACTCGGCGAGCAGGTCCATCGGGCCAGCCGTGGGCCTGCCGAGCAAAAACCCCTGCCCGAAGCACACGCCCAGGTCCCTGCAGGCATCGAGCTCCTCGGCCCGTTCGATGCCCTCGGCGATCACCTGCACGCCGCAGGCGCGCGCAAACCGCACCAGGTGCCGAACGAGGTTCAGCCTGAAACGGTCGCGGTCGATCCCGCCGATCAGCGCGCGGTCGAGCTTGAGCCAGCCCGGCCGAAGCGAGCTGATGCGCACAAGACCGCTGGCGCCGATGCCGACGTCGTCAATAGCGATCTGGAGGCCCCGCTGACGGAGCGCATCCACCCGCGCGGGCAGCACGGTCATGTCAAGGTGCGGCGACCGCTCGGTGATCTCGACCACCAGCTGCGCCGGGTAGCGTGCGCACGTGGATTCGAGCTCACCGATGAGCTGCTTCTCGAAGTCCTCGTGCTCGGCGACACACGGCGCGCAGTTGATGAACAACTGCACGTGCTCGGGCCACTCGCGGGCACCGGCCATCGCGGCGCAGCGCGTCGCGCCTTCAAGCTCCCACAGCATGGCCTCGGCCTCGGCCGCCTCGAACAGCGCCGCGGGCGACTCGAAGCCCGAGTCGAGGTGCGGTCTGGTCAGCGCCTCGAACGCCACGATCTGCTGCGTGCGCATGTCGAGAATTGGCTGGTAGACGATCGAGAACAACTGCTCATCGATGAGCCGTTGAATCTTCCGCCCGAGTTGTGAGTCCGGGCCGGTATGGCCCGAGAATGAACTTTGCATTTTGCCGCCTCCAACGGGCCCCCGTGGAGGGTGTATCGGCAGCTACTGCGTCGTCGCCAGCTCTGGCTGAGCAAGGACTTACAGCAAGCGTTGGCAGAGGGTAACCGGTCGCATTGTGCGGCCTGTTCTCGGCCACGCGGGGCGTTAGGCGGACCGATGCCAGCGTCCCGAAACCGGATCAGTCGAACTTGAAGACGCCCTTGCGGAAGCCGTACAGATACGCCACCACGGTCGTCAGCAAGAAGAAGAAGATTCGGCCCAACCACAGGGCCGCGTCCTTGCCGCCGGTCGCGAGGTCCGTGAAGGTGTCCGCCCACGGGTAGAGGAAGACGACCTCGACATCGAAGACCAAAAAGACCATGGCGATCAGGAAGAACCGCACGTTGAACCGCTTGCGGGCGGTCCCGATCGGGTTCATGCCGGACTCGTAGGCCTGGCCCTTGATCTCGCCGGTGCGGGACGGCCCGATGAGCTTGGTCGCGACGATGTTGCCCACGGCAAAGGTGATGGCCATGGTCAGGATGACCATGATCGGCAGGTACGACGCGATGTTGCTCTGAGCCAGCGTGGGAACGAGGGTGAGGCCATCCATGGCTGGATGGTACGTCCCACACCCGGCCTTGGCGAGTGGTGATCGCCACCCAAGGCACAGGATGCGGTGCCTGCCAAGCTGGCAGGAGGGGTGTGCCCCGTGCTGCCTGCTGACAGAGCCAGCACGTTCGTAGCCGCTCTGGGTGCCCTGCGAGTTGCGGTGGGGGGCGATCGGGGGCGGTGAGGACCAGCGAGACCGAGGCCCGGTCATGGCACGGTTGTTGCCATAGCCCTGATAGAGAGATGCCGGTGCAGCCCCGCTCGGGGGTGCCCCCGGCTTGATCCGAGTTCGCAATCCGACAGACCAACCTCCCTTTACGGAGCCCAAGGCCATGGCAAGCAAAGAGCTGATGTTCGATCTGGAAGCAAGGCAGTCCCTCCTGGCCGGCGTGGAGAAACTCGCCCGGGCCGTCAAGAGCACCCTCGGCCCGCGCGGCCGAAACGCGGTCCTCGACAAGTCATGGGGCGGGCCCACCGTCACCAAAGACGGCGTGAGCGTCGCCGAAGAGATCGAACTCTCCAACAAGGCCGAGAACATGGGCGCCCTGCTCGTCAAGGAGGCAGCCTCCAAGACTTCCGACGACGCCGGCGACGGCACCACGACCGCCACCGTTCTCGCTGAAGCCCTGTTCCGTCAGGGCCTTCGGCAGATCGCAGCGGGCGTCGATGCCAACGCTCTGGTGCGCGGCATGAAGACCGCTGTCGAGGTGGTCTGTAAGTCCATCGATGACCAGGCCGTGCCCGTCAAGGGCAAGGCCGACATCCAGAACGTGGCGGCCATCAGCGCCAACAACGACCCCGAGATCGGCAAGATCATGGCCGACGCCTTCGAGAAGGTCGGCAAAGACGGCGTCATCACCGTCGAAGAGGGCAAGAGCTTCGTCACCGAGGTCGAAGTCGTCGAGGGCATGCAGTTCGACCGCGGCTTCCTCAGCCCGAATTTCGTCACCGATGTCGACAGCATGAAGACCGAGTTCAGCAAGGCGCTCGTGCTCGTCCACGAGGACAAGATCGATAACCTGTCCACGCTCGTGCCGCTGCTCGAGAAGGTCATGGCCTCCAAGAAGCCGCTGCTCATCATCGCCGAGGATGTCACGGGCGAGGCGCTGGCCACGCTCGTCATCAACAAGCTGCGTGGCACGCTGCAGGTCGCGGCCGTCAAGGCCCCCGGCTACGGCGACCGCCGCAAGGCCATGCTCGAAGACATCGCCATCCTCACCGGCGCGACCGCGGTCATGAAAGACCTCGGCACCAAGCTCGACACGCTGGAGATCAGCGACCTCGGCCTCGCCAAGAAAATCGAGATCACCAGCGACACCACGACCGTCATCCAGGGCGCTGGCGAGACCCGGCACATCCAGCACCGCATCGAGCAGATCCGCCGAGAGATCGACGCCGCCACCAGCGACTACGACCGCGAGAAGCTCCAGGAGCGTCTGGCCAAGCTCGCGGGCGGCGTGGCACAGGTCAACGTCGGCGCGGCTTCCGAAGCCGAACTCAAAGAGAAGAAGGCCCGCGTCGAAGACGCGCTGCACGCGACCCGCGCTGCGGTCGCCGAGGGCATCGTCCCAGGCGGCGGAACCAGCTTCATCCGTGGGCGCTCGGCCATCGAGAACCACAAGACCTGGAAGCAGGTCTTTGGTAAGTCCACCGACGTGACCGCGTCCGACATCGGCTCGGCCAAGTACGACGTGGCCGTGGGCATGGAGGTCGTCCGCAAGGCGCTGTCCGTGCCGCTGGAGACCATCGCCAACAACGCCGGCACCAAGGGCTCGGTTGTCGTCGCTCGCGTCTCAGAGAGCACCGATCCCGCGTTCGGCTACAACGCCCTCACCGGCGTGTACGAGAACCTCGTCAAGGCTGGCGTCATCACGCCGGCCAAGGTCGACCGTCTCGCACTGACCAACGCAGCGAGCGTCGCCGCGATCCTGCTCAGCGCCGACTGCATCATCACAGATTCGCCCGACGCAGCCGATGCTGAGCACGCGGGCGCTGGTGGCGGAATGGGCGGCGGCATGGGTGGTATGGGCGGCATGCCCGGCATGGGCGGGATG
>CAYGSG010000031.1:0-31785 GCA_964352615.1 uncultured Phycisphaeraceae bacterium | reverse complement strand
CCCCCCCACCAACAGAACCTAGCCTCTGGTGTGCGCATACTCCTTACCAACGACGACGGCATCCGCGCCCCGGGCATCGTGGCCCTTCACAAAGCTCTGATGCAGGCCGTAGCCAGAAGCCAGAGCCCGCTTGCTGGGGCGGAGGTGTTTGTCGTCGCGCCCGCGACGGTGCAGAGCGCCACCAGCCACGGCGTGACGTTCAACGAACCGCTGATGACCCGCCGAGTGAAGTTCGACCACGACCAGCCGGGCCTTGGCACGTTCGAGGGCGTGGCGGTCGACGGTCGGCCCGCGGACTGCGTGAAGACCGCGCTGTCGGCGATCTGGCCCGAACGCTTCGGCGAAGGCACGCGGCCCGATCTTGTTATCAGCGGCATGAACGCCGGCGCGAACTGCGGCATCAACGTGATCTATTCGGGCACGGTCGCTGCGGCGATCGAGGCGGCGTTTTTGGGCATACCCGCCATCGCCACAAGCCTGCACCTCGGCTCGCATCGCCCCGACTTTGATGCGGGCGCAAGCCACGGCGTGCGCACGATCGAGCGCATCATCGAGTGCGAACTGCTGAGCGCGCACAGCTGCGTGAACGTCAACATCCCTCGGTGCGAGCAAGCCGACGACGCCAGCGGTGCGACGCTCGAAGACCTGGGCCTGCTGCGCGGCGTCGCCGAGACGAGCAAGGCACCGATTGCAACCGGCGGCCCGCTGCCGATCCGCGTGTGCCCGATGAACATCCACGGGCTCGTCGACAGCTACGAGCGCAGGCTCAGCCCCGCGGGCGATGTGTATTACTGGCCCTCTGGCCACGGGCTGGATTTCCACGCGACCGACGACGGCACGGATGTCGCAGAGTTGATCGAGCGCCGGTGCATCACGGTGACCCCGCTGTGGTACGACCTGACCCGCCACAGCGTGCTGGGCAAATTCGCTGAGAAGCTCGACGAGTAAGCCCCCGTTGGCGGTACCCTCTGAGCATGTTCACACGCTGCCCGCTGTTCATCGCCATGTTCACTTTTTTCGCCGCGCCCTTCGCCATCGCGCAGCCGCAAGCTGGCGCACCGCTTGACCAGAGCGACGAACCCGCCCGCCCGTGGTGGCGCGACGCGGTGTTCTATCAGGTGTTTGTGCGCTCGTTTCAGGACGCTACCCACGGGCCGTTCGCGGGCGACGGCAAGGGCGACCTGCAAGGCCTGATCGACCGGCTCGACTACCTCAACGATGGCGACCCCGCGACCACGAGCGACCTTGGCATCACGGCCCTGTGGCTCATGCCGATCTGCGAGAGCGAGACGTACCACGGCTACGACATCGAGGACTACCGCAAGGTCGATAGCGAACTCGGCACCAACGAGCTGTTCATCGAACTAATGGACGAGTGCCACAAGCGAGGCATCCGCGTGATCACCGACTGGGTGATGAACCACTCCTCGTGGAAGCACCCGTGGTTCAGGTCTGCGGTGCAGCCGCAGAGCGCCGATCGCGGCCGGTACATCTTTCGCGATCCGAGGCCCACTTCGCGCGGGCCTTGGGGCCAGAACGTGTGGCACGACAACGCCCGTGGCCAGAGCGGCCAGAGCTACTACGGCGTGTTCAGCCACACCATGCCCGACCTCAACCTGCGCGACGGCCGCAACACACGCGATCTGCATAACGCAGCCGAGTACTGGCTGACCGATCTCAAGGCCGATGGCTTCCGGCTTGACGCCATCAAGTTCATGGTCGAGAACTTCCCCGATGGCCTCGACTCGACGCCCGAGACGCTCAAATGGCTCAGTAACTTCCGCGACCATGCGCACGCGGCCAACCCGGATGCGTTCATCATCGGCGAGGTCTGGGACAACGCGGAGGTGGTTCAGAGCTACATCAAGGCCGGCGCTGTGGATTCCGCATTCGAGTTTGACCTGAGCTTCAAGCTGATCGATGCGCTCAACTCAGGCGATGCGACCGAGCTGGCGGCGCACATCGCCAAGCTCGCGGAGACCTACGACGCCGCGGGCCCTATGGGCGGGCACATCTACTCGACGTTTCTCTCCAACCACGACCAAGCGCGGGTGTTGACCCGCCTGGGCGGCGACGTGCGCAAGGCCAGGCTGGCCGCGGCGATCCAGATGACGCTGCCCGGCACGCCGTTCATTTATTACGGCGAAGAGCTGGGCATGACCGGCGACAAGCCCGACCCGGACATCCGCACGCCGATGCCGTGGAGCGACACCGAGCCCAACGCGGGCTTCACGACGGGCGAGCCCTGGCGCGCGCTCAACGACGACCCGGCGGCAGTAAGTGTGCCCGTCGCCCATGCCGAGGGCGGGCTCGGGGCTCACTACCGGGAGCTGATCCGCACGCGGCATCGGTTCGCAGCAGTTCGCAGCGATGCCATCGGGGTGTCCGCGTCGGACCATCCCGCGATTCTGAGTTACTGGAGGGATGACCAACAGAATGAAGCGGTGTCGTTCACGGCGAATCTGTCGGACCAGCGGATCCAGTATGGGGGGCAGACGCTCGAGCCATACGAGTTCGTCGAAGAGATTCTCGACATTGAGCGATGAGTCCCGGGTGTGAGACTAGAGATGGAACTCGCTGGGTGGCATGCCCACGCGAAGCGCGGGCATGCCCTCGCACGTTGGCGGCGAGACATCAATCCGCGCGGTAGATCGACCGGCCTTCCTTGAACGTCTGGACGACGGCGATGTCCTTGATGCTCATCGGATCGACCGTAAGAGGATTGTCGCTGAGCACCACGAGATCGGCGAGTTTGCCCGGTTCCAGAGAGCCCTTGCGATCATCCTCGCGGTACCAGTGGGCGACGTTGATGGTGACTGCCTTGAGTGCTTCGAGCGGTGTGACTCGTTGGTCTGCTCCGAGGACATCGCCGTCGCGAGTCGGCCTGTTGACCGCGGTCCATGTCACAAACAACTGATCGATGGGAGCGACGTTGAAGTCGGTGTGGTTGGTCACGATGATGCCGCGATCGATCGCGTCACGCATGGGGCTTAGGTACGCGGCCTGCTCCATGCCACGGTTGGCGATGTGGGTGTCGCCGAAGAAATAGGTGTGCTCAGTGTAGAAGCTCGGGAGGATCTTGTACTCCGCGATCTTGTCGAGTTGATCGGGTCGCACGAACTGGCAGTGGATGATGGCTGTCCTCAGGTCTTCGGCTTTGCGATCGCCGAGCGCGAGTTCATGGGCGGCCAGAAAGTTGTCGATCGCCGCGTCGCCGTTGCAGTGAATGATGAGCGGCAGACCAGCGTCATAGACCTTTGCGACCATTTCATTGATGAGTGGAACGGGAAAGGTTGGCTCACCGACCCAGTCTTGTTCGCCGCCCGGCCCACCCTGGAGGTAGGGCGTGGTGAAGTGAGCAGTACGGCCCTGTGGAGAGCCATCAACGGTGATCTTGATGCCGCCGAGCTTTAGCCGGTTTTGGTACGAACCGAAGTCTGTCGCCGAGCGCCCTTCCATGACCGTGTCATACTCGGTGATGAACGGGTACGTCACCACATCGATGAACAGCTTCTGATCGTTCGCGGCCTGTTCAAGAAGCTCTAGATCGTGGGCGGTTGTGGCGCCTTCCTGCGCCGTAGTGATGCCGGCGGCGGCGTAGAGCATCTGCCCATCGACGAACGCCTTGTCCATGTCGGCTGGCTTTGGCATGTCATGGAAGATCTCCATGTACGCCGTCTCCATGAGCAGACCCTCGGGCTCATTGGTGCCCGGCTTACGGACAATGACGCCCCCGGGCGGCGTTGGCGTGTCGGCACTTATGCCGTACTTCTCGAGTGCCAGCGAATTCAGCACGCCGCCGTGGAGGCTGACATGCTGGACAATCACAGGATTCTCGGCGAAGTGCGCATCGAGATCGGCTGCGGTGAGCTTCTGGCCATCTGGGAAGAGGCTGTCGTCGTATCCGTAGCCAACAAGCAACTCACCAGCGGGGATGGCTCGTTCCTTTTTGAGCGCGGCCAGCGAGTCGATGATGCCCTGTTTGGTGCTGCCCGGACCGAAGGGCTCGGCGTAGCAGTTGGCCTGACTCGCAACGCTCAGCGCGTTGATGAAGTGCGAATGCGCGTCCATGAAGCCCGGCAGCAACGCCCGGCCTTCAAGGTCGATCATGTTGGTGTCATCCCCCTTCAGGTTCATAGCTTCGTCGGCCGGCCCGACGAACACGATCATGCCGTTATCGACCGCGAGCGCCTCGGCCGTCGGCTGGGCGTCGTTGACTGTCACGATCTGGCCGTTGAAGAAAATCGTGTCGGCCTCTACGACGGCTTGGCCAGCCTCGGCGGGACGTGGCGGGCGTTCTTGGTCCTCCGCCGCTTGGCGAGAGCAGCCGGCAAGACCAGCCGTCAAGATCACGGCGGAGGCGCTCAATAGTGCAGGGCGAAGTTTGTGCTTGATTACCAAGGATGTTCCTTCAGCCGTTTGGCAACTTTCGAACCTGAACGGGGAATAAGCGTGAGTCTACTCGCGCGAACGCACGCCCTCCAACGCCAAACCAGTCAGCCCCACCTCTCTCGGCTGTGGCCCCCTAGACTCCACCCAGAGCCCAGCCGGGGCTGACGGATGGCCCCTTGGAGACCCCTGCCGATGCCCTACACACTCAAGCCGGACGAGGGATACGACGTCTCGATCGAGACCACCAAGTACCTCTCCGAGCACGTCGATACCGGAGACCGCTGGGTCCTCAACTTCGGCCCCCAGCACCCCGCCACCCACACCACGCTGCGGCTCGTGCTCGAGCTCGACGGCGAACGCATCGCCCGGTGCACGCCGCACATCGGCTACCTGCACTCGGGCTTTGAAAAGCTCGGCGAGCACCTCGACTACAACCAGTACGTGACCATCGTGTCACGCATGAACTACCTGAGCCCGATCTCCAACGACATCTGCTGGCACCACGCCGTCGAGACGCTGTTCGATATCGACCTCACGCCCCGGTGCAAGGTGCTCCGCACGATCATGGCCGAGCTTGGCCGCATTCAGGACCACCTGCTGTGCCTGGGCGCGGCGGCGCTCGACCTAGGAGCCTTCACCGGCTTTCTCTACGGCTTTAACCCGCGCGAGAAGATCTACGACATCTGCGACTACATCGCAGGCCAGCGCTACCACCCCGACTGGACCCGCGTGGGCGGAGCGATGCGCGACCTGCCCGACGAAGAAACCTTCAAACGCATGGTCAAGAACTTCCTGCACGAGGATCTGTCGGTCGCGCTCAAGGACCTGACGGGCCTGCTGGAACGCAACCGCATCTTCATCGAGCGCACGCGCGGCATCGGCGTCATCAGCCACGACGACGCCATCGCCTGCTCGCTGACCGGGCCGCTCGCGCGTGCCTCGGGCGTGCGCCGCGACCTGCGCAAGGACGAGCCCTACCTGTGCTACGCCAACAACTGGGACGGCCAGGGCGCCGAGGCGGTCAAGTTCGCGGTGCCTCTAGCCAGCGAGGGCGACGTGTACTCGCGGTTCCTTGTGCGCGCCGAAGAAGTCCGCCAGAGCGTGCGCATCATCGACCAGCTGATCGACAACATCCCCGGCGGGCCGATCGATACCTTCGCCGACGGCAAGATGGTCAAGCCCTCCAAGAACGAGGTCTACGGCTCCATCGAGGGCCTCATCCAGCACTTCGAACTCATCATGAGCAACCGCGGCTGGACGCCGCCGATCGCCGAGGCCTACGGCTGCAACGAGACCGCCAACGGCGAGCTTGGTTACTTCATCGTCAGCGATGGCGGCCCCCGCCCGTGGCGCGTGCGCACCCGCCCGCCGAGCTTCATCAACTACTCGACGATGGCGCGGCTGACCGAGGGCCACATGCTCGCCGACGTGGTCGCGATCCTCGGCTCGCTTAACGTCGTGGCGGCTGAACTCGATCGATAGGTCGCCCGTCCCTCACGACCGCATTCGTTCAGCCCGGATGGCGATGCCGCGTAGATCTGCGACTCTGTTCATGATCGCGCTGGTCTTTCGAAGGCCGGGTACTATGCGCCCATGAAACACGCCGCCGTGAAGTGCTGCATGATGGCGGCCTTGCTCACCCTGTCCGCCTGCAGTGTGCCGCCTGAGGCGCTGGTCGCCACTCCTCTCGTCTACCAGAAGGGGTTTGAGCCGGGTCCTTCGCCGCACGCCTACGAGCCATCAATCGAGGTGTTCTTCGCGACGACCCGCGAACCGAACCCGCAGGGCGAGGAGCTGCCCTACGGCAACGAGCCGAGCCGGACGATCCGGGTTGGCAGGACGCGCGTGGTGCTGGGGGACGAGAGCTGGGACCACGAGCGTGTGAAGCGGGCGACACTGGATATCGAACGCGAAGAGGTGCCAGAGTTCCTGCTAGTAGAGACCTGGACGCACGGCGAGATCGGTAGCTTTCACGAAGAACTTCGCGACGAACAAGGGCGGCCGGCGTGGACGGTCGGTGACGCGGCGGGTGAGCATGCGGCGGCCCTTCGCGAGGCGGTCGCGGGCAGCGCGGATCGCTCGCTGCTGGTCTTCGTCGATGGGACGAAGGGCAACTTCTACCGGGCGAACGCGCTGGCGGCGGAAGCGCACCACCTGCTCGGCCGGGCGATGCCGGTGCTGACGTTCAGCTGGCCATCGCACCAGAATATCTACTCGTACGTGTGGGGCTCGGATGAGCGGCGCGCCGACGAGGCCGGGCTCACGTTCGCCGCCATCATGGACTGGGCGGCGGAGCATTCGGGCGCGGAACGGATTCATGTGCTGAGCTACAGTGCCGGCGGGCGGGTGGCTTCGATCGGGCTGGCGGAGCTGCGCCAGCGGCACATAGACCTGAGCGGGCCGGCGCTGCGTAATCGGCTGCCGTTGGGCGTGGCGCTCTTCGCGGCGGCAGACGAGCCGATCGATCGGTTTCTGACGGAGGCACCGGACATCCACGAGATCGTCGAGCGGCTGGTGGTGACGATCTCCCAGCGGGATCAGGCGTTGATCCTGTCGCGGCTGCTCAGGGGCGAGGGCCAGCGGCTGGGCAACGAGCGATGGAACGGGCCCTCTGAGGCGGAGATGCAGTTGCTGCGTGACTACCCGCACGTAGAGTTTGTGGATGTCTCGTACGGGCGGGAGAGCCGGGGCTTCAAGATCAAGGGCCACCACTACTGGTACCGCCAGCCGTGGGTGGTGAGCGATGTGATCATGGCGCTTCGCACGGGCCAGCCCGGCGACGAACGGGGCCTGATTGAGGAGGTGCACCCGCATGTGTACGGCTTCACGGCGGAGTACCCCGAGCGATTGCGTGCGGCGGCGAAGCGGCACTTGGTGGGAACCACGGACTGAATCCGCTTCCATGAAACGCTCGGTTTGTTGGGTCTCTAGCGCAACGTGAGGTACTTTGAGGCCGGTACGCCCGGTATCTGTGTGCGCTGGTTATAAGACCCAAGAGAGTTCTCCCAATGAAGATTCGTTCCGCCTTCGTGCTGGCGATGCTCGCCGCTGTCCCGTTTGCTTCCGCCGACGTGCTCTATGACGAGGGCGTGAGCGGGGATATTTCCGGCGACCGGCTCAACCCGACCCAGGGCGGCGTGCTCGCTCTAGGTTCCAACACGCTGTCGGCGTCCGTGGTGGACGGCGACCGGGACTTTCTCACGTTCACGGTTGGCGCGGGCATGGAGCTGGCCGCGGTGAACGTGACCACGTTCGACTCCGTGCCGGGCAACCGCGCGTTCATTGGCATCCAGACGGGCAACGTCTTCACGCTCGACCCGGATGTGCCCAACCCGGCCGCGTTGCTGGGGCACGTGCTGTTCGGCAGCGGGCAGGTCGGCACCGACATCATGCCGGCGATGGGCAGCGCTGGCGGGGCGATGGGCTTTGTGGGCTTGCTGCCTGCGGGCGATTACACGCTGTGGATGCAGGAGACCAGCCAGGACTCGGACACGTTCACCCTGGACTTTGTGACGGTGCCCGCGCCCTCGGCGCTGGCTGTGCTCGGCCTTTCGCTGGGCCTGACGGTCCGCCGCCGCCGTTAGCGGCTGAACGCAGCAGAGCCCCGCTCGGGTACTGGTGATCCTGCTTAGACTCTGCTCATGAACCTCACCAAGACGCTGCCTGCGCGCGCTGTGGCGATCGGACTCGTGATCGGACTCGTGATCGGGCTTGGCGGCTGCAGCGCGACCTACACCGCCGAGGTCCGCAACGCCACCTCGCTCACGCTGCAGGCACGCATGATGCACGACCGGCTGGTCGATGACCCGATCGAGCTCGATTCGGCGCGGATCCCGCCGGGCGCGATTGTCACGCTCGGGCCGGCCAGCGTGCCGCTGACCGATCCTGTCAAGCTGTCGGTCGAGACCATCCGCGACCGGGGCAACGTGCCGACGCGCGTGACCATGAGCCGGGGCACGAGCCAGTACATCGTCGAGCACAAGGGCGACCCGAGCTTTAGCTCGCTGGATGTGCGCCTGATGGACCACTCGAGCCCGTTCAGGCTGGGCGTCTCCAGCGATTCCCCCCTTGACGAGTAGGCCCGCTCGACAGTAAGCGACGCCATGACACAGGCTGCAAGCCTGTGCCACCAGAGAGGCATCTTGCCAGCCGAGGGCGCGAAGCCCTCGGACACTCTTTACAGAGCCGCGTGTGTGAACACGCGGAGGTTGGTCACGATCAAAAGCTCAACGACATAGGCTGCAAGCCTGTGCCACCAGAGAGGCTCGCCTCTCCATCGCACATTACCCGCTCCCCATGGCCCTTATGTCACGGGCACGGCCCGATGAGCCCCAGCAGCGCGAGGAAGTCGCCGAAGCTGACCATCCCATCACCGCCGTTGAGCGTGCCGAAGTCGTCCGCGATGTCGCCCGGGCAGCCCGGATCGCCGCCGTTGCAAGGCCCGATGAGCCCGAGCAACGCAAGGAAATCGCCGAAGCTGACCATGGCGTCGCCGCCGTTGAGCGTTCCGAAGTCGTCTGCGATGTCGCCTGTGCAAGCCGGGCCGGGCTCGACCGGCAGGCCCGGGCCGGAGACGGTGTTGGTCGATGGCGCGATCGCAGCGAACCGCGACCATTGCGAGGTGATCCAGTGGTACGTTGTGCCCGCGTGCAGCAGCGCGCTGATCCGCGACGTGCCGCGGGGCACGTTGAAGGGCGAGTTGCCGTTGCCCAAGCCATAGTCCAGCAGGTTGGTCAGGGGCTGCGAGTCATCAAAGCCACCCTGGTACAGAAACGTGAAGTGGTCGCTCGAATTGCTCAGCACGCTCTCGAACTCGTACACACCGCTGACGGTCACCGTGAACTCGAACACGTGGTAGGCCACCGGCCCAAGGCCCGAAGTGCCGGCGATGAAGAATGGCCGATTCCAGCTCCGCGCGACATCCGGCGTGGCCATGAACGTGTCCACCATCGTCGGCGCATCGGCCAGCAGGTGCAGTTCGACATTGCGCAGGCCGTAGATCCACACGCTCGACGGCGTGTCGCTTGAGAACTCGAACGACCAGTTGCCGTTGGCATCGACCGATGGCAAGCCGCCGGTGCCGTCTTGCAACGGGTAGTCCGCGATGGTCACGTCGCCGCCAATAGGGTTCCAACTCAGCATCGAGGCATCGGGCGCAATGGCCTTGAGCTCGACATCCAGCGACCACGGCCCGAGCCCGTCCTCGTTGTCCCGGCGGACACCCGTGTACAGCGCGCTGATACCGACACCGGTCACGGGCCGAGCCACACCGGCAAACGCGAGCGGGATGGCGACGGTCTGCGTGGTGGGCACATCGAAGTCCGCCACCGGCTGCGTGGCGACCAGTTCGAGCGACTGAGCGCCGGCCGACCCCGCCACCAGCGACAAGGCGAACAACCCCACTGCCAACGAACGCGGCGTGCAGGAACTCATGCGGGGGTCGCTCATCACAAATCCTCTCTCTTGGTCACCGGCGCCGGTCCGGTCGTGGGTATGGTCGTGGGTTTGGTTCGTCTCGCGGTTTGGAGCCACCAATGCTCGTTCCAGACTACCCACCGAGGCCGTTGCATCCAAGGCATTTGCCACGCAAGCCGCTCATTAACCAGCTTGCTTCGAGGCCCTACACTGCCAACACGACACAGACTGCTTCCCAGGGAGAACCCCCCATGGCATGGATTCCCAAGCCCTCCGCGACCGCTTCGATCGAACGACGAGCCGAGCCCTACCTCACCGAGGCGCTCAAGCAGAGCCTCCGCGAGACCATCCTGCCGCGCTACGAGACCAAGCACGCCGCCCTGCTGCCCACGCTCCACGCGGTGCAGCACGAGCACGGCTGGCTACCCCACCAGGCGATGGCCGAGATCGCCGACTTCCTCGACCTCAAGCCCGCCGACGTGATCGATACCGCGACGTTCTACGAAGAATACTGGCTGCACCCCAAGGGCCGGCACGTTGTCGCGGTCTGCCGATCCATCGCCTGCGAGTTCACCGGCCAGCCCGCCATCACCGATGCGGTCAAAGCCAAGCTCGGTATCGACGTGGGCGAGACCACCGACGACGGCGAGTTCACCCTCATCGAGCTCGAATGCCTCGGCTCGTGCGGCACTGCACCCGCGGCGCTCATCGACGAGACGCTGCACGAAGACGTGACCGCCGAGTCCATCCTCGACCTGATCGAGGCCGCCCGCAACGCCAAGCCGCACTAAGCTCTCACGGTTCCACGAGCCGCGACCCAACGATGACCCAGCCACGCAACAGCCTCATGCGGAGCCTCGGCCAGTGCCTCGGGCACATCGCCAAGGGCGTCAAAGCTCAGCCCCGCACGGACCGTACGGTCGAGACTAAACGAGAAGTCACGACCGAGCAGCGGTCCACGCCCGCGGGCGAGGTCACGCTTCGGCGGACGGTGATCGAAGAAATCTCGGTGCCCGCCGAGCGTCTGGCCGATGCTGCCAGCGCCCGTTCTGCAAATACCGCCCACAAGGAGAACCCGCGATGAACACTCTGCATGTATGTCGATCAGCGGCCTGTGGGTTCCTGGCCCTCTCCGCCATCATCGCAAGCGGCTGTTCATCCGGCGGCAACACCCACGGCCCGGGGCCCGCAGCCTTCACCTTCCTCAATGATTCGTCCGCGACCGTCGATGTCGAGATGGTGACCGTCTCGGGCCAGCCGACGCACACCGTCGCGCCGGGTGGCTCGTCGACCAGTTCCATCGAGCCCTCGCGCGACACCAACGACGGAGCGCTCGAGTTAATTCTGCTACCGATGGACCCCGAATCAGGCGCGATCGGTCGGCCCTCGCGCGTCACGCTCGATGGTCCGCCCTACGCGATTCGTGTGTTCGGCACGGCTTCGGCCATCCGCTGGGCGCGGGTAACGAGGCCCGCCGCCGACGGCTCGACCGACCTCGCAGCACCACCGCCGCCCAACCCCGGCGCAGGCATCCAGGCGCGGTAGGACGCGGAACGAGTCGCTGCCTTGGTCGGTTCCGGGTGGCACGGCTTGCTTGCCAAGCCATGGATTCGCTCCCGCGCTGGCTGCAAACTACCAGAGCCACCCGAACTGATACGCTGGTGTCATGCGCCGGATCTTGCCCATCGCACGCATCTTCACTATCTACCTGCTTCTCGGCTTCATTACGACGTGGGCCGTTGCCTGGGGGCTGGCGTTATTGCCGCAGGGAGGCAGTGTTGACTACTACGCCACGGCTCGGGCCGAGATTGACGGTGCTGCGTTTGGGGTAGCTGCGCAACGAGTATCCAGCATCGGGGTATGCCGGGCTTCATATCGCGTTGACGAGCTTGATATCTTCATCAGGCCTAGTGAGACCGAGCCAAGCCTTTTCTCCATCCGACCGAGTCCGCCACCAGTTTTCGAGTGGGAGGATCTCGCGGATCTGGTTGATCCGAGCGGTTTTCACGGATGGGGCATGCGTCGGGTCGCGCTCCGAGAAGGCCCAGAGTCTCGCTGGAGACGGGGAATCGACGACGCACGTGGCTTCCCTCTGCTCGCGCTTTGGTCTAGCAGGCGACTCGATCTGTCCCTACAGCCAGTAACCGTAACGTACGACCCCCGGCTCGTGCCCCGCCCCGTGGAACTTGTGGGCGGCATCGAGTTGCCCGATCATCCGAACCAAGCCTTCGTTAAGTTCGGTGAGCTCCGCGCCCTTCCCTACATGCCCATCTGGTCCGGCCTCGCGATCAACACAGCGTTCTACGCCCTGTTGTTCTTCGCATGCGTGCGGCTCGTCACGGGCACTCGACACCTGCTCCGGTTCCGTCGAGGGCGATGCCCCAGGTGCGGCTACGACCTCTGCATGAACTTCGCCTGTCCCTGCTCCGAGTGCGGCCACCAAGCGTGCGCTCGCCGAACGGTCCATGCGTAGGCATGCGAGTGCTTCACGCTCTCGGCGAGCGACAACGTGCTTCGTTCAGCTGCCGTCGAGCATGCGCCCAAGGCCGCCGAGGACCGAGCCCTCGCCCTTGGAGCTTCCGCCGGATGATGGTGCCGCGGCGATGATCCGGTCGGCAAGCCTGCTGAACGGCAGTGTCTGCAACCACACCGTGCCGGGCCCGGTGAGCTTGGCGTAGAACAGGCCCTCGCCGCCGAATATCTTGTTCTTGATGCCGCCGACGAACTGGATGTCGTAGTCCACCGTTCGCTCGAACGCGACAAGGCAGCCGGTATCCACCCGCAGCGTCTCGCCCGGGCCAAGCTCTCGGCGGACCGTCGTGCCGCCCGCGTGCAGGAACGCTTGACCGCGTCCGCTGGGGCTGGTGAGCTTCTGGAGGATGAAGCCCTCGCCGCCGAAGAGCCCGACGCCGATCTTGCGTTGGAAGGCGATGCTGACCTCGACGCCTCGCGCGGCGCACAGGAACGAGTCCTTCTGGCAGGTGAGCGTCCCGCCGTGGTCGCCCAGCTCGACGGGCACCACATGGCCCGGGTACGGCGCCGCGAAGGCGCAGTCACGTCGCTGGGTGCCGTGGTTGTGGAAGAACGTGATGAAGAACGACTCGCCGGTCACCGCGCGTTTGCCCGCTTCGAACAGCCGGCCCATGAGCCCGCCGCCAGCGTCCTTCATGCTGAGCGAGGTCGCCATCTCGATGTCCGCTTCCAGATACATCATCGCGCCGGCTTCCGCGACGACAGCCTCGTCAGGATCCAGCGTGATGATCACGGCCTGCATGTCGTCGCCGATGATCTGATGATCGATGATGTCGATCGCCATGAGCGTTCTCCTTCTGTGCCTGCGGTGTCCGAGCCGAATGCTCAAAAGACGCTAGGACGCCGCTTCGAGCCCAAGCTCCACACGCACGTGTTGGAGAACGACCTCGGTGCGTGTCGGGTCCAAGCCCAGCCGATCGGCGAGATGCCGCGCCGAAACACGGTCGGCGTCATCCAGCGTGCCGCCTGCCCCCGCGACCCGCAGCACGGCTGAGATCGCCCTTTCAGGATCGGCGGCCAGCGTGCTCAGTTGCTGCTGATAGAACTCGTGGTCCTCGGCGACTCTGGCCAGCTCGGCTTCGAGCGTGCCATTGAGCCCGGCGCGGTCCGCGAGGCCTTGCAGCAGCGACGAACCGGGCCGGCAGATCTCGCCGTCCAGACCGCTCACGCAGCAGACCGCCCTCATGAATGTCGCGTCATCGACCTGTGCCATGGACGAGCCAGCCTCTCATCAAACCAGTTTAGCAACCGCGAAAATTCGTTTGATCTTTGTATTCTAGCCGTGATATCGGCTCGGCCTCACGTTCCACCGGACTCAAAATACCGATCACAATACGAATACCTGTCGGATTGATCGCTGCGGTTTAGATGCGGATATTGGCCGGGTGGCTAACTGGCCCGTACAGTGCGGGTCCACGCCGGCCCCTTGCGAGGCGGTCGAACCAGCCCCCACCTTCCCGCAGCCCGAGAGCGTCTCCTCGGCAAGCGGCGAACGGCGCACCCGCAGGATGCCATGGGCGAAACCGACGACCCGTCTTGTTGCCAGGACGACCCAGAACCTCAACCCGCTCGCAGCCAAGTCGATCTGATCGATCATGGCGGCCTCGTGGAGCCGCGCATCGCCCGCTGGCTCACGGACCACGCCCATCGGCTGCTCGGCTATCTCGGTCTCGAAGGGGAGCTGCGCATCGAACTGGTCGATGACGCCAGCATGAGCGCCGCTCACCAGCAATGGAAAGACGACCCAGCCACGACCGACGTGCTCACGTTCGACCTGCGGCCCTGCCAGACGGATCCGCTCGACACCGACCTGATGGTCTGCGTGGACGAGGCCGCCCGTCAGGCCGCGAGCCGCGACCTGCCTATCGAGCATGAGCTGCTGCTGTACATCACGCACGGCCTGCTGCACTGCCTGGGCCACGATGACCAGAGCCCCGCCGAAGCCGAAGCCATGCACGCTCGGGAAGATGAACTGCTCGCAGCGCTGGGGCTTGGCGCGATCTATGCCGCTGCCCAAACCCAACAGAACGGAACAACTCAATGATCGACGCCACCACAGTTCCCCTGGCTCTGGGCGGGCTGGCGCTCTCGGGCGTGTTCGCGACGCTGCACATGGCGCTGCTGCATTCGGCGCGCACCACGCTGGCGGACATCGCGACCGATCGCGACCACGACGGCGCCCAGAGCCGGGTCAACACCATCTTGGCCGACATGGAAGGCCACTCGCTCGCGCAGGGCCTGCTGGCGTGCGCGAGCGCCCTGCTCACCGCGATGGGCATGATCGCGTGGACCTCGGGCGTAACCAGTTCGTCAAGGCTCGATATTGTCGTGGGCCTGCTCATCGCGGCGCCGCTGCTGTGGATGATCGCGGTGGTGCTGCCGACGAGCCTGGCCGAGCACGCCAGCGAGCGGCTGGTCTACAACGCCTCGACGCTGATCCGCCTGTGCCACCGGGCGCTCTTTCCGATGGTGCTGCTGTCGCGCGGGCTCGATGAAGCGGTCCGCCGGCTCATCGCCCCTACCGCGACCGGTGCCGAAGGCATCGAAGCCGACCTGCTCAGCGTCGTTGAAGAAGGCCGACAGGAAGGCCAGTTCGATGAACGCGAACGCGACATGATCGCTGCGGTCGTGCAGCTGCGCACCACGTCGGTGCAGGAAGTCATGACGCCGAGGACGGAGATCGACGCGCTGGCGTACATCGATGATCTTCGCGCCGTCAAGGCCTTTGTGCTCAAGGCTCAGCACAGCCGAATCCCCGTGTACGAGGACAACCTCGACCACGTCGTGGGCGTGCTGTACGCCAAGGACCTGCTGCACTACCTGGCCGAGCACGACAGCCCCGAGACCGGGTTTGAACTGCGGAGCATCCTTCGGCCCGCGGTGTTCGTGCCCGAGACCAAGAGCGCGCGGGACATTCTGGCCGACATGCTCGACCGCCGAAGCCACCTTGCCCTCATCGCCGACGAGTACGGCGGGACCGCTGGCCTGGTGACCGTCGAGGACATCATCGAAGAAGTGTTCGGCGACATCCTCGACGAGTACGAAACCGAAGAGGACGACTCGCCCAGCATCGACATCGACGCCAGCCAAGCCACCGGCGACATCGACGCCCGAGCGCACATCGACGACCTCAACGAGGCGCTCGCTCAGTTCGGGGTCAGCCTTCCCGAGAGCGACGACTACGACACGCTCGGCGGGTGCATCATGGTCTCGCTCGGGCACATCCCCGTTGTGGGCGAGAGCCTGCAACTCGACCGCGTCGAGCTCGCCGTCACGCAGGCCGAGCCGACTCGGGTGCTGCGGGTGAGCCTGCGCGTGCTGCCCAAGGACGATCCATCAGCGACCCCGGCTGCGGATCCGGCTGCCTCGAACCAGGCACCAACTCCAGCTCCAACCCAGGCACCAACTGAGACGCCAACCCCTGCACCAACCCAAGCTGCTATCCAGGCGACAAACGACACAGCGGACTAGCCCGCTGAACCTACCATGCGGCCATGAGCCAAGCGCTTCGCCTCTACAACACGCTGACCCGCAGCGTCGAACCGTTCGCGCCCGCCGACCCGGCCAACGTCACGTTCTACACCTGCGGCCCGACGGTGTACGACGATGCGCACATCGGCAACTTCCGGTCGTTCCTGGCCGCCGACCTGCTCAGACGGTGGATCGAGTCGCCGCTCTGCGCGCTCGCTTCGCCTGACGGATCGCCCAGCGGTTCGCCTCACGCCGGCGCACGCACGGTCGTTCACATGATGAACATCACCGATGTTGGGCACATGACCGACGATGACACCGCCGACGGCGGCGGGCTCGACAAGATGGACGCGGCGTGCGCCCGCATCGATGCCGCCATAGCCGCGGCCAAAGCCGATCCCAAGAAAGCGGGCACCGCCCACGCACTGGCCGACATCGATTCTTCTGACCCGCGCGCGATCGCACGGTTCTACGAGGACCGATTCCTGGAAGATGCGAGAGCACTCGGGCTCAAGGTCGCCATCGAGTCAGAGTCAGACGCGTCGCTCATGCCACGGGCGACCGACCACATCACCGCCATGATCGCGCTGATCGCCAAGCTGGTCGAGGTCGGCAAGGCGTACGTGCGAGGTGATCCCGGCGCGCGCGCGGTGTACTTTAACGTCCAGCAGTTCCCCGACTACGGCAAGCTCAGCGGCAACACGCTCGACCAACTCCGCGGCGGTGCGGGCGGGCGAGTCAGCCAGGAAAACCAGGACCAGAAGCAGCACCCCGCCGACTTCCTGCTCTGGAAAGAAGACCCAACGCACCTGATGAAATGGCCCAGCCCGTGGGGCGAGGGCTACCCAGGCTGGCACATCGAGTGCAGCGCCATGGCCCTCGACCGGCTCGCGGTCGGCGGCATCGCGGCGGCGTTGGGCGGATCGCGCCCCGCCGAGATCGACCTGCACTCGGGCGGCGAGGACAACATCTTCCCCCACCACGAGTGCGAGATCGCCCAAACCCGTGGCTGCACGGGCGGCGAACGCTTCGCGCGCCACTGGTTCCACCCGCGGTTCCTGCTCGTCGAGGGCGAGAAGATGTCCAAGTCCAAGGGCAATTTCTTTACCGCGCGCGATCTGTTCGCCAAAGGCCACTGGCCCGCAGCCGTTCGGCTCGAACTCATCAAAACACACTACCGCGCCAACGCAAACTTCACCGAGCAGGGGCTTAAAGACTCGGCCCGCCAGCTCGACCGCTGGCGCTCGCTCTGGGATGCGGCGCACGGCGCGGAAATGCCGGGCGATGACCCGAGTGTGTTTGTGGATGCGTTCACCTCGGCGATGAACGACGACCTGAACATCGCAGGGGCGATTGCTTCGCTCAACGAGATGCGAAGCGCGTTTGCCTCCGGCGAGCGCACGCCGGGCACGCTGCTTGCCAAGGCGCTCCAGCAGATCGATGCGGTGCTCGGCGTGATCGCTCTCGGCCGGCGTGACGACGTGGCCACCTCGCTCGGCGTGTACAAGGATGTTGACCCCGACGATGAGATCGAGGCGCTGTTGTGCGCACGGCGCGATGCGCGCACGAGCAAGGACTGGGCCGAGGCGGACCGCATCCGCGATGAGCTTGCGGGGCGCGGGCTTTCGATCAATGACGTAGCAGCCGGCAAGGTAGAAGTCAGCCGAACCCTTCCGGACGAGCCGCGACCGTGAGGGAGCGGGTTGGTTTCATGTTCAACAAGACCGCTCCCTCACGGTCGCGGCTCGTAACAAATGCTGTTCAACCCAAGCCAGTCACCGAGCCTCGGTCCGGCACGTCAGTTCGAGCCGGCCGTCGCGAGCCCGCACATCGAGCAGGCGAACCTGCCTGCCATCGGGCAGTGGCACCACCGGTTCGTTGCGCGATGCGATCCCCCTGAGCAAGCCGAAGATGGTCGAAAGGTCTGCGCGCTCGCCGAACTCGGTGGGCACCGCGTCGCTCGCCCAGCCCTCGGCGCTCGGAAGCACCCAGCTCGCGGGCAGCGGCAACCGGCCGATATCCAGCCGCTCGGCGGGCAGCCACACCGCGCCCTGTTCATCCACGCGCGGCCGAAGGTGCGCGGTGACGATCTGCGAGCCCTTGGGCGTCGTCACCTGAAGCCCAACGCGGATGAGCCCTTGGTCGAAATCGACCTGCAACTGTTCGAGTTCGTCGGGCCACTGTTCGAGGTCGCCGCGCGATTCGAGCCACCCGGGCATCCGCGCGTTGAGCCACGCGTTGACCTCCTTGGGCTCGATCGCGATGCCCCAAGGCTCGCTCTGCCACCGCTCGCCCGGCTGGAGGCTGGCATCGGCAGGGCGCACACGGGTGAGCTGGTTGGAGACCGCGTTCTCGAACGCAACGCCCAGTTCCTGGGTGGCGCTGGCGGCGGTGTTGACCGAGCGCCACCACGTTGGCGCCGAGCCAGCGAGGATCGTCGCGAACACGCCAAGCCCCGAAGCCAGCAGCACCACGACCACGCCCGCCGCGACGACCCACCGTACGCCGCGCACGCGGGCAAGCCGGCGGAGGGTCCGCCCAGCGCGGGGCTCGGGCTCTTCGTTGGGAGTCACGCCACCATGGTACTGCTTGAGGCGGCCGACAATTAGAACGGCCACCAAAGAAACCGCCCGAGCGAAAGGCCCGGGCGGTGGTAAGAACACAGGATTTCGAGCGTTGCAGGATTAACGCTTGGAGAACTGGTAGCGGCGACGGGCACCGGGCTGACCGGGCTTTTTACGCTCGACCTTGCGGGCGTCGCGGGTCATGTAGCCCGCATCACGCAGGGCCTGCTCGAAGGTGGGGTCGTAGGAGACGAGCGCCCGGGCGATGCCCAGACGGACGGCCTGAGCCTGTCCCATGATGCCGCCGCCCGCACAGCGGACGATCACGTCGAGCTTGCCAGCGGTGCCGGTGAGCTCGAGCGGGGCCATCACATCGTTGCGGTCGCGCATCTCGGAGAAGTACTCCTCGACGGTTTTGAAAAGCTTCTGGGTCTTCTGGAACTTGACCTCGCCCTTGCCATCACCCTTGGTGGCGGGCCGCATGCGCACGCGGGCGACCGCGGACTTACGCCGGCCCACGCCCCACCACCAGCCGTGCGCGTCGGCGGGCACGGGCTCGCGGAGCGGGCGTGTGGCCTGCTCGGTCATGGTGGCGGTGTCGCCCGAGTCGTCTGACTCAAGGCCGGTGTTCAGGTCGGGGGTCTGGAAGTCGGTCATGCGTTTGGCTCTCGATTCGTTCGCGGGCCTTTGGTTCGGCCCGGACTGGCTGCTCGGCTTGATCGGGTCTGCTTGATCGGGTCAGATTCGGTCGGATCAGATTCAGAAAGTGGCGGTCATCAAACCGTCAGCGGGATGGGCTGCTGGGCGGAGTGCGGGTGATCGCCAGCGGGGTACACCTTGAGCTTCTTAAGCATCTGACGGCCAAGACGGCTCTTGGGGAGCATGCGCCGGACCGCGTCCTCAACCAGCCGCTCGGGGCGGCGCTCACGCAGCGAGCCAAAGGACTCGGCCTTGAGCCCGCCGGGGTACCCGCTGTAGCGCATCTTCAGCTTGTTCTCAGCCTTGCGGCCGGTCAGCCCGACGCTCTTGGCGTTGGTCACGATGACGAAGTCGCCGGTATCGACGTGGGGCGTGTACTCGGGGCGATGCTTGCCCATGAGCACGGTGGAGATTTCAGCGGCGAGGCGTCCCAGGGGGACATCCGAGGCGTCCGCCACAAACCAAGACTTCTCGAGTTCGCCGGGCTTTGCGGTATAGGTCTGACGTCGCACGATGCACCTCCGAGCCTTTGAGCAGGCCGGGCCGTTCGCCGCCTACCGGGCGGGGCGGGCCGAGCGGGTGCTTGCTTCCCGCAAGCCAGCTCGGCAAGATTTCGATCGATATCCGCCTTGGCCTCATGCCGGGCAGAGTGGCTGCAACTCTAGCGCTCGTCCGGATCGGGTCAAGCAAATGACACCCTGAGGCAGCTTGGCCGGGTTATCAGCCCGGCGTCGTCGATTCCCGCTGGCCGATTCTCGCCCAAACGTCGATCAACAGGGTCTATGCCCGAAACGCCTCCATCGCCCCTGCTGACCCCCGCAGCGCCCGTGGACCGCTCACGCCGGCCCGATCCCGGCTCGCCCGGCGCAGCCCGCGTCGCGTGGCTGGTGCTGGTGGTCTCGTTCCTGTTGGTGGCGGGCATTCAGGCGATGACCGCGCGGCAGGCCGATCAGGCTCCCGCGCCCCCCAAGCAACCCGCCCAGCCGACGGGCCAACCAACCAGCCAGTCCGCTGAGCCGCCCGCCCCGATCTTCGAGATGGTCTCCAAGGTCACCATCGCCACCACCGAGAACATCCAACAGGTCGCCGACGAGAAAGAACTCAGCGATATCGTGCGCCTGCTCGCGGGCTTTGCGCGCACGGAAGCCGACAAGGTCCGCGTGGCCATCCTCGCCGCAGAGATCGGCCGAGCGGAGGACCCGGGCGCGACCGTCGCGCTCGACCAGCTCAAGAAGGTAGACACAGCCGACCCCAGCATCGGCGAAGATGTCTGGACGCTCACCGCGATGTGGACAGGTCAGCGCGTGACCGCAGCGCAAGAGACGCTGCTCGTGCAGCGCTACGGGTTCTTCGGCGAGCTGGCACTCGTGCGCACCCGACCCGAGGGAGCCGGCGCACCGGTCATCGATCAGCTCTCGGGGCTGCTCACGCTGTTCTCCATTGCGACCATCGGTGGGGTCGTGCTGCTCGCGGTGGGCGTGCTGCTGCTGATTGCACTTGTGGTGATGGTCGGGATGGGCAAGTTCGAGACGCGGTTCGTGCCGCCCACGCGCGGCGGCAGCGTGTACCTCGAAGCCGTCGCGGTGTTTGTCGCGGGCTTCTTGGTGCTCAAGGGCGTGCTGCTCGCGGTGCCCTATCTGCCGCTGGATGCGGCCAGCCAAAACATCGCCGCCCTAGGTCTTCAGTGGCTGCTCTTGGCAGCGGTGCTCTGGCCCCTGGTGCGCGGGGAGAAGTTCCACGAGTGGTGCCTGGCCACGGGCTGGCATCGCGGCGGCGGGCTCATCAAAGAAATCGCCTGCGGCGTGGTCGGCTGGATCGCGGCGGTGCCGCTGTTCATCGCGGCGGGGATGATCTCGGCCGGGCTGGTCGCGGCATGGGAACTCATCAAGGGCAACCCGGACGGCCCGCGCCCGCTGCCGGATGCAGCGATCTTCGATCTGCTCTCGCAGGGCAACACCGCCTTGATTGTCGCGGTGTTTGCCCTTGGCACGATCTGGGCACCACTGGCGGAGGAATCGATCTTCCGCGGCTGTATGTACCGCCACCTGCGTGGCAGGCTGGGCATCGTGCTCTCGAGCGTGCTGGTGGCCTCGGTGTTCGGGTTCATGCACGGATACGGCGTGCTGTTCGTGCCGCCGGTGATCGCCCTGGGCTTTGCGTTCTCGATCATGCGCGAGTGGCGGGGCTCGATCATCGCGCCCGTCACGGCGCACCTGCTGCACAACGCCACGCTCATCACGTTCATGATCCTGATGACCCGGCTGATGGGCTGATTGGTTGGGCTGAGTAGCTGGGCCGATGGGCAGCGGACCCGTTCAGCCGCCGCCGCCCGGGGGCTTACGCAGTTCGCGGGTGAGGTCTCGCACGAACACCGCGAGCCGCTGCTGCTCACGGAGCGAGCCGTTGTTGCGGCCCTGCCGATAGGCGAAGCTCATGATCCCGCCCATGGCCTCGGCGGAGATGTCGCCGTTCTGAAGGGCATTCCTGTCCCGCTGGGCGTCGCGCCGGGCACGGTTCAGAATCTCCTCGTCGGTCCTGTTCACTAGGCCCGGATCGAACGGCTCAGAAAGGCGGACCATGCGCACAAAGGCATCGCCGAGCCACTCCTCGCGCTGCTCGGATGGCACATCCTGGTACTCCATCGCGTACTTGTCCGTCACATCGATCATCAGCCGGCTGACGTTGCGCTCAAGCTGATCGCGGAGCTGGCCCGTGATGCTGCCCGCGAAGCTCGCCAGCAGCACGGACTGCGAGGTGTCCATCGACTGCATTCGCTCCCAGAGCTGGCTGAGCAGCGCGATGCGTTCCTCGACCGGCAGACGGTTGAACTCTTCTTCGAGCAGCGTGAAGTCAAAGACGAGATCGAGGCTGTCGAGCTCGTAGTCGGGCTTTGGGGTTGGGCGCAGCGTGAGGTACGCTGCGGCACCGCCGCCTGCGATGAGCAGGGCGCAAACCACGCCGCTGAACGCGCGTGCCTTGGGCGTGCGCCACGGGGCTTTGAGGGCGGAGCCGAGCGACCAGCGGCGCGCGCGCCGAACAGGCGCGGCCGCAGCCACCGGCTCGTTGTCGTCGAGCAGCGAGCCGCTTAGGGGCAAGTCGTCTAGCTGGCCGGTTGGCTGGCTGGATGGTTGGTTTGGTTCGGTCATCAGTGGTGTGCTTTCTAAGGGCGCGGGGCCAGCATCAGGAGCTGCATCAGGACCCGCCGACAAGCCTGCCGAGCATGAAGGTGGCGATCTCTTGCAGCGTCTCGGCGGGCGGGTCGCCCGGGTAGCCACCGGCGCTGCCGTCGGGGTAGAGCGCGTTTCGGCCGTCGGTCTCGCTGCCCGAAGCGTGCCACTGGACCGCGTCGATCATGATCGGAAGCTTGACGCCCTGCTCGCTGAACGTGCGATAGGTAAGCGTCACCGCGAGCCTTGCTTTGGCCCGCTCGGTGTTACGGGTGCGCTCGTCGGGGTGGTTGGGGTCGATCGCGCCCGACAGCTCAGCGGCTACGAACAGGAACGCTGGCCCGTAGTCGTAGCTGGAGCCGAACGCCACGTGCGCGGGACGCAGGTCATCCGGATCGTCGCTGCCTTTGTCCGACGGGCAGCGGTACGGGGCCTCGACGATCCAGTCGGTGTTCTCATCGTCCGGATCGATGCGGCGGGGGCGGGGCGCATCGACGTAGGCATCCAGCAGATCGAGCAGCGAGATGTCGTTGGTGTTGTCGGTCGATGAGTCGGCGATGGGCGTGACGAACGGGTAGAGATCGTCCTGCTCGTTGAGGTAGAGCTGGAGCCCGGTGCCCAGGCCGCGCATGTTGGCCAGGCACACGACCGATTGCGCGCTGTCGCGGGCTCGGCCAAGAGCGGGCAGCAGGATGCCGATGAGCAGCGCGATGATCGAGATCACCACGAGCAGTTCGATGAGCGTGAACCCGGGCCGGCTTAGACCGCGGGCGACGGGTGCGTGGCGGCCCGGACGAGCTTCTGTGCCACGGGCGTCTGGGCGGCTTTGAACATTTCCACGTGTCGCGCGAAGCATCGCCGGAACTCCTCATCCGTGCGTTTGGCTGCCTCGATCGAGAGAGCCACGGAACGCAAGCCGCCCTTGAGGCGTGACGATCGCCACGCCAGCGTGCCAGCCGCAGCAGCTAGTACCGCTGGCAGACGCAGCGGTTGAGGCAGCAGGACCGAGATCGATGATACAGCCTGTGTAATCGGGTCAGAAGGGCTTTCGGATTCACTCAGCACACTTTCCAGGTGCCCGAGGCCCACTCCCACCGCCTGGGCCCGGGTTCGGGCCATCGACGCCAGAGCCTCCGCCTGGGGCCTATCGGGGTCGTCAGGGCCTATTGCAGCAGCGGTCGCGGCAAGTTGCTCGGCCCGGTGGTCGAGGTCTGTTCGCAGGCGTTCGAGGTCCTGCTGAACGATCCGAGCCTCGTCGAGCGACGAGCACCCGCCCGTGGTTGCGGCGAATCCGATGGCTGCCAGCCCGCTCATGCCCACTACCGCTGCGGCCGCCAGTCGTTTGTCTCGTTTCATGCTGTCCCCCTTTTGCTTGCGTTGAGCCAGCGGGCACCACGCCCGCGTGTTCATGCGACATGGTCGCACACGGCGGGGCATCGGCGGCCGAGATTCATTGGGCGGACCATGAACAGCGCGCACAGCAGCGCGGTGCGACGCCATTTGCACACAGCCGGGTGCCATGCAGACCCGTTAGTGCTAGGCGAGCTTGACCTGCGCCAACACCGCCTCGGCGAGCTGGTGGTTGAGCGCGTGGCCCGAGCGAGACGCTGCCACATCGGCGTGCAGCGGAGCGCCGAGCAGGGCAAGGTCGCCGATCAGGTCGAGCAGCTTGTGGCGCGCTGGCTCGTCCGGGAACCGCCAGTGGTTGTCGATCGGCTGGCCGTCATCGCCGATGACCAGCAGATCGGCGGGGGTGAAGGCGCTGAACAAACCGGCGGCTCGCATGGCCTCGGCTTCGGCGCGCAGGCTGAACGTGCGCGCGGGCGCGATGCCGGTGATAAACCCCTGGCGGTCGCCCACTACCCACTTGGCCTGGTGCGGCGGGATCGGCGCTTGGCCCTGGTAATCAAGCTGGTAGGTGTACGTCGCAGGCTGGTTGGTTTCGACAGGGGTCGCAGCGATGCTGGCGCTGCCCGAGTTGATGGTGATCGGTTCGATGAGCTGGATCGGCTTCGCGGCGCACCGCGGCGCGGCGCTGAGAAGCTCGACGAAAGCGCGCGCCGAGCCGTCGTCGATGGGCACTTCCGGGCCTTCTAGGTGGAGGGCGGCATCCCACACGCCCATGGCGGCGCACGCGGCGAGCAGGTGCTCGGTGGTGAGCACGGCTGGGGCATCGGTGCCGGGCAGCGCGAGGTTGGTGCTGCGCGCGCCGGCTTGAGCGAACGCTGGGTGGATCGGGGTATCGGTTCGGTGGGCAAGCCGGGCCGGGATCTCGCGGCCATGCGTGATGAAACGCAGCCCCGCGCCGCCGGACTCGATGGTGAGGGCTGCATCGGCGGAGGTGAAGAGGCCTTTACCGACGAGGCGGGCGGTCATTTGAGGCGCTCGGCCTCGATCGCTTCGAGGCGGGTGAACAGCTCGTCGAACATGAGTTCGGCCCGGCCGAGGATGGAGGTCTGGCGGAGGTACTGGCGGCCTGGGACAGCGGGCATGCCAGCCCAGCCTTCGCCTGCGGGGATGCTTCGCGCCGCGCCGCTCTTGCCGCCGAGTCGTGCGCCATCACCGAGGGTGACGTTGTCGCGCGCGCCGGCTTGGCCGCCCATGACGACCCCGTCGCCGAGCTTGACCGAGCCGCCGAGGCCGACCTGGCCGCAGAGCACGCAGCCGCGGCCGATCTGGCAGTTGTGGCCGATCTGCACGAGGTTGTCGATTTTGGTGCCGTCGCCGATGACGGTGTCGCCGAGCTTGCCTCGATCGATGGCGGAGTTGGCGCCGATCTCGACACCTCGGCCAATGCGCACGCCGCCGATGTGAGGGATCTTGACGAGGCCTTGGCCGTCTTCTGCGGGCCTGAAGCCGAAGCCATCGGAGCCTACGACGACGTTGGCGTGGAGAGTGCAGCCGTCGGCGATGTGGCAGCGGGTCTCGATGACCACGCCGGGGCGAAGTATGCAGGCGCGTCCGATGGTAGAGTTGGTGCCGACGGTGACGTTGCTGGCCAGAGCCGTGCCGTCGCCGATCTGGGCGCCCTCGGCGATGACGCACATCGGGCCGATGGCGACGCCCAGGCCGATTTTGGCCGAGGGGTGGACGATGGCCGAGGGGTGGACACCGAGCTCGGGCCGATCGAGTGTTGCTGCGTCAGCAAAGGCTTCGAGCACGGTGATGAGCGCGCGATCGGCATCGTCGACCACCAGCAGGCTCATGGGCGTGTTGACCTCGGCGATGACCGAGCGCGTGACAATCGCAGCACCGGCTTTGGAACCGGCGAGCGCGCGCGCGTTCGCTGTGTCGCGCGCAAACGTGAGGTCGGTAGGCTTGGCCTCGGTGACCGTGCTGAGCCAGTTGATCTCGACCGCGTCCGAGCCGCGGAGCTCGGCGCTGAGCAGGTCGCGCAGCTTGGCGGTCGTCAGCGTGGGGGCGCTCATGGTGGCTTTAGCGGCCGGCTTCGTAGTTGCTGTTGAGCAGGTTGAGCACGCGGCTGGTCACGTCGGATTGCTCGGAGCCATAGAGCACGCGGCGGGCCTGGATGAACTGGTTGACCTGGCTTTCGACGAGGCCCTCGGGGATGTCGATGGCGCGGTCGTCGAACAGGACGACCTCGATGCCGTCGCGCTGCGAGATGGTGGCGATGGCGGCGAGCATCTTCTCGTAGATGCTCTTGACGGCCTCGCCCTTGCGGGTGTCGATGTCGTTCTGAAGGATGCGTTTGCGGACCTCGGCTCGGCTGCTGACTTCGATCTGCTTCTTGCGGATCGCTCGGCGGCCCTCGCGGTCGGTCTGGGCGAGCTCCTGGAAATCGGCATCGAGGGTCTTGAGCTGGTTGGCGAGGTCGTTGAGCTCGGTCTGCATGACGTTCACGTCGGCCTCAAGCCGGGCGTTGAAGGTCTTGAGCTCTTCGGCGCCGTTGATGACGGATTCCACATCCACGAGGCCCACGGTCGGGGCGAGCTCGGTGGCCGAACGATCGGCCGAAGCGCTGAGCACGGTGACCGCGGTCACGCACAGCGCCGTGGCAACAAGAAGCGAACGGAAGGGGATGGTGATCTGCTTGGGCATGTCGTTGGCTCCGGTTGGAGAAAGGCGCGGCTCGGGGTGGTTTCGCTTGGCCCCCGAGCGGGATTGCGGGCATTACGCCGAGTGTACGCGTTGCTACCGGCGAGCGCCGCGTCTGCTGCGGCTGGGCTCTGGGAGCGGGTCGTTAGAACGGCAGGTCGATGGAGAAGGTGAACAGGCGGCCCTCGTCGCCCTCCTGCTCGATAAGCGGGAAGCCGAAGTCGAAGGCGATCGGTGCCGGGCTGAGCTGGGGGACGTAGATTCGCAGGCCAAAGCCGGCCGAGACGCGGTAGTCCTCGAACCCGAATTCTTCTTCGACCGTGCCTGAATCGACGAAGGCCGCGACCGAGAGCAATTCTTCAAAGATGGGCTTGGTGATCTCGGCGCCGGCGAAGAAGAGCCAGGTGCCGCCGACGGGGTCATCGCCCTGCAAGCCGGTATCGTTCTGGATGCCCTTGGGCGACACGGTGCGGAACTGGAAGCCTCGGAACGATCGGCCGCCGAGGTAGAAGCGCTCGTAGACGGGCACGTCGCCCTGTCCCTGCGGGATGTAGTCGGCGTTGGTGCGGAGTTCGAGCACGGTTCGCCGGCCCAAGAAGTCCTCGTAGATGGGGACGTAGACGGAGTGGCTGCCCGAGAACTGGGTGTAGTTGAAATCGCCGCCGAGCACACCCGCCTGCTGAATCGCGATCTCTGAGCGCGCGCCGCGCGTGGGCCTAAAGCGGTTGTCGAGCGTTTGGCGCACGAGCGATGCGCCCAGCGCGGTGATGATGTTCTGGTCTTCGACTTCGAAGACATCGACGGATTCGTCGGCGTCGATGTCGGACAACTCGATGGATTCGAGCCTGAGCGAAAGATTGCCCTGCCACCGGGTGCCGAAGTTGCGGCCCACGCCCAGGCGGGCACCAAAGCGGGTCTCGTCGAACTCGCGGAACTGGCGCTCGCGGAAGAAGACGGAGGCGCTGCCGCTGAGGTCTTTTTCGAACAAGCTCGGCTCGGTGAGGCTGACGCGGTAGGTCTGCTGCTCGTTGCCGGGCAGGGCCTCGATGCGGAAGGTCTGGCCCGCGCCGCGGAACGCCCGGCCGCTGAAGAGATCGCCCGGCGTATCGGGGGTGTCGAAGATGTCGAAGTTCCGCTGCACGAGCGAAATCTGGCCGATGAGGCCCGCATCAGAGTTGACGAGCGCGCCGATGTTGAATTCGCCGGTGTTGGTCTCCTCGACCTGCACAATCACATCGCGGTAGCCCGGCTGCTCGGGGTCGGGTGGCGCCACCGTGATGTCCACCCGCTGGGGGTTGAACAGGCGGATGGACCGCAACTGGGCCTGCGCTACATCAAGGTTGGTCTTGTCGAGCGGGCGGTCGGGGCGGACGTGCTGCTGCGAGACGATTCGGCGGACGACTTTGTCCTGCGTCAGCTCATTGCCGATGATGCTGACCTCGCCGATGCGGTACTGAGGCCCCTCGCTGATCGCCAGCAGCAGGTCCACCACGGGCAGTTCGGGGTCGCGAAGCTCGCGCCGCTGCACGCGGACGTCGTAGTAGCCCAGCTCTTGGTACGCCGCGATGGCCTGATCGATCGAGCGGTCGAGCCGGTTGATCGAGTACACATCGCCCGGCTTGATCTCCATGCGGCCAGCGATCTGATCCGACGTAAAGACCGGCGGGAACTCCTCGATGGTCTCGGGCTCCTGCCGGCGGACCTCCGCGCGGATGCTGCGAAGCGTGTAGATGGGGCCCTCGGCGATGAGGAATTCCACGATCGCCTCGCGGTTGTTGGGCGCGGGCTGGATGCGGCGGTCCACGCGGACATCCAGGTGGCCCCGGTCGCGGTAGAACTGGTAGATGGCGGCGACATCGGACTCGAGCACGTCGTCGTCGAGCTGGCCCTTGGCCAAGATGAACCTGGCGACGCGGGTATCGATCTGCCGCTGAATCTCCCGGCGGGCGTAGCTCTCGTTGCCGACGAACTTGATGCCGGTGACCTTGAGCTTGTCGCCCTCGCGGATGACGAACACGACCGAGCCGTTCTCTTCGAGTTCCTGCTCGTCCCAGGTCACGCGGGCCGAGTAGTACCCCTTCTCGCGGTAGAGCTCTTCGATGCGCCGGGCGGCGCGGTCGATCTGGAACGGGTCGACGGGCGTGCCGGTGAGCACGTCGATCTGCGCGGCGATCTGCTGATCGGAGATCTGGTTGTTGCCCGCGGCCTGCACGCCGAGGATGATCGGCTGCTCATCGAGCACGAAGCGGACGATCACCGTGCCGTCGTTGGCGAGCTCGTACTCCGACTCGACCGAGCGGAATCGGCCCGTGCGGTTGAGCCGGCCGAGGTCGGCACTGATGGTGGCCGCCTCAAAGATGGCACCCGGGGCGGAGCGGATCTGGTTGGAGGCGAACTGCGCGAGGGCTGCATCGGCCTGCGAACGGGCGCCGTCGGCGGAGGGCTCGAGCAGATCGACCCGCTGAATCGTTCTTCCTTCTGGACCGGCTTGCGCGAAAGCAGGCTGGGCCATCGCTGCCAAGGTGAGCAGCAGCAGGGCGAACAGGCGGACGACGGCTTGGAGGGGCCCGGAGGCATGTGGTCGCGGCACGGCCGATGACGATACCCCGCCCACAAGCGATCCACAACATGCCCTCGGCAGCCGCCCCCACTATCGCAATGTCCAGCGCCGTATCGCCGGCGTGCCGCGCTGCGGCGACCAAAGCTGTGCGAATGGTCCTGATGGGTGGCTGCGAGGGGTGCACATCTGGGTGGGCCTCGCTACCATGCCCCCGCTTCGATGGGGCGGAGGCCCTCATCGCGGCGGACCACTCGTGAGACCCGTGAGAATTTGTTCGATACGTTCCCCCCACCGGCCTCGGCAAGAGGCCGTGCGTTCAAGGCTGTGTACATGGATGTCTTTGTAAGCCGTACCCGCAGCATGATGCTGTGGATCGTCGCGTCCTGCTCCGTTCTTGGTGCGGTGGCCGCGGTTTCGATGCTGTTTAGCGCTGGCCGAATGGTCGCTGCGAGCGATGCGGAGCTGACGCTGCTGCTCTCGCTGATGGTGCTGCCCGTGGCGACGATCATGGCCGTGCGAGCCGATCGGCGTCGCTCGGCGGTGTGAGCGGCGGGCCTGTAAGAGAACGCAGAGGCGCTGAGCGAAGACGCGGAGAGCGCAGAGTCTTTCCTGGCGGCACAGCCTCTTGCTCCCTCTCCCCTTGAGGGAGAGGGTTGGGGTGAGGGGTATTGGTAAGTCCCCCTCACCCGACGCTGCGCGTCGACCTCTCCCTCGCTGGGGAGAGGTAAGCGGGCTGGGGCCCGCTGCTTGGTAAGCTGGCATCATGCGACGTGCACGGCACATCGGCCGGGTGGTGCTGGTCTACCTGCTGCTCGGGTTTGTTGCCACGTGGGCCGTAGCGTGGGGGCTGGCGTGGCACGCGCCACGAAGCGGGCCAGAACCAGGGTACCGGCACGACATCGACTTGGCCGTGGAAGGCAATTGGGTACGTACCGACAGCATGCTCGGGTTCGGTTCAGCAAGAGTCTTGTACTCGACATATCGTTTCGAACCACCTGCGACGGGCTACGGATATGAGCCGCCAGCAATCTGGACTGGCAGGTACCAACCGCGCTCATGGTGGAGAGGCCAAGCATTCGTGGCTGATCCAAGTGGCTTTCACGGCTGGGGTATGAGACGGGTCGCTCTTGCTGAAGGCCCAGACTCACCTTGGGCGTTCGCAATGGATGACGCTCGGGGGTTCCCGTTTCTATCACTTTGGTGTAGTTGGCAACTAGGCACGACGCATCGGGGCGTGATTGCTAAAGCAACTCGCAACCTAGTACCCGCATACGAGCAAGTTGTCGGTGGAGTGCCATTGAATGACAACACCCACCCCGACGTTCAGGCGGATGGCATCCCCCGCGCCCTGCCCTACTACCCGATCTGGTCTGGGCTCGCGTTAAACACAGCGTTCTACGCGCTGCTGTTCTTCTTCGTTGTGCGCATCACTCGGGGCCTCAAGCACGCCCGGCGGTACAAGCGCGGCCTGTGCCCGAGGTGCAAGTACGACCGGCTGTTTGATTACCGAGTGCCGTGCCCCGAGTGCGGGCATGAGGGGCGGGTGCGCCCGGCGATTACTGCTGCGTGAGTGGTGCCCTCGTGCCCTCGCTCGCGCTTCGGGCTCGTTGCGAAGCTCACCGCGCGAAGCTCACTGCAGGTTGACGGGCATGACGACGTAGACAAAGTCGTTGCCTGAGCGGAGCAGGCCGGGCTTGCCGGGGGCTTTGAGTTCGAGCATGACCTCGGGCTGAGGGATGACCCGCAGGGCCTCGGTGATGAAGCCGGGGTTGAAGCCGATCTCGATGTCAGCGCCCTTGTAGTCAGCGATGTCGATCTCGATGTTCGCCTCGCCCATCTCGGGCGCTCGGCTGGAGAGCCTGAGCCGACGTTCGGCGCCGTCAAAGGCGAGGCGCACGCCGCGGGATTCCTCGTTGGTGAGCAGCGCGGCCCGGCGGACCGCCGACGCCACCAGATCGCGGTCGAGCGTGACGGTGATGTCGTGGTCTTTGGGGATGACATCTTCGTAAGGCGGGAAGCTGCCCTCAACGAGCACGCTGCGGAGCGTGGCTCGTGGGGTGTCGCCGCCGACGCGGAAGAGGATGGAGTTGTCGGCGATGGCGAGTTCGAGCTGCTCGTCGGCATCGGCGCTGATGAGCTTCTGCAAGAGTTGCAGGGCTTTGGTGGGCACGATGCACTTGATGGAGTCGCCGCGGAAGTCGCCCTTGGAAACGCTCGCGCGGGCGAGCGCGAGGCGCCGGCCATCGGTCGCGACCATTTCGAGTCGGTTGTCGGCGCGTTGGAGGAGCACGCCGTTGATCGCGTACCGGCTGTTCTCGCGAGCGGTGGCAAAGAGCGTGCGCGCGATCAACTCGCTCATGGTGCCGGCGCTGAGCTTGACCCCGGCGGGGAAGCCGTCGGGCAGCTTCTCGCTGATGAGTTCGGGCAAAGCCGGGAAGTCTTGGGGCGCGAAGCCCATGACCTTGAACTTGGCATCCGAGCCGGTGATGAGCACGCTCTCGTCGGACTGTTCGAGCGTGAGGGTGGGCTCGTGGTCTTCGGCGGAGATGATCTGGCGGAGCTTGTCGGCGGGAACGAGCACCTCGCCGGGCTTCTCGACGTTGACACGCAGGGTGGAGATGCCCAGGGATATCTCGCCGTCGGTGCCGGTGAGGCGGAGCACGCCGGTCTCGCCGTCTTTGGTGGCGGTGAGCTTGACGCAGGTGAGCTGCTGGCGCGGGGTGCGAGCGGCCACCACGCCGGATACCAGGCCCACGGCTTCGAGCAACGCCGATCGATCTGCGACCACCTTCATAGGGCTCAACTCCTTCAATAAGCCGCCAAGTCTAGCGGGTCCGGGGGCGTTGGCATCAAGATGGAGGGCCGGCGGGGGCAGGAATTGATGGCTCGGGCGTCAGGAATCTTGGGGAGTTTGGGCCAACTGGGGGGC
>CAYGSG010000030.1:0-32758 GCA_964352615.1 uncultured Phycisphaeraceae bacterium | reverse complement strand
TCTGCGGGTGCTCGTCCTGGATGAACGTCAGCAGGTTCTCGCTCTCGGCGCGCTGAAGGAAACTGAACGGTGTCTTCTGTACCTGCGTCTGGATCTGCTGGAGAATCCGCTCGGCCTGCTTGGGATCCATCACGTCGTTGAGCAACGACTTGGCGTACTCCAAATCGCCCTCGGCCATGTACTGGTTGGCGATCGAGATGTTGTAGAACTCCTCGATCACCTGCGTCGTCAGGTGGTAAGGCACCCGCCCCAGGCTCGCGAGTTCACGCGTGACCATCTCGACCGCGTCGGGCGACATGTGCCCGAGCAGGCTCGACGCGTGCTCCGAGCCGACCGCGAGCAGCAGGATCGCCGACTTCGTGACGCCATCGAGCGATTTGAAATCGTCCGGGATTTTTTCGTGGAGCTTGCGTGGCATGGCTTACTCGTCGTGATCAGAGGTGACCCACCGGCCCACCAGCTTGGCCGCCGAGTCGGGCTGCTCGCTGACCATCGATTGCACCTGTTCGAGCATCTTCGCGTTCTTCATCGCGTTGTCGTCGACTTCGATGCCGTCGATCGCCAAGTCGGATTCGTCGGCCTCGCCGATCAGGTCATCGGGCGAAGCGAGCTGCGGCGGGATGCCGACCACCTCTTCGGGCGTTGGCATCTGCTCACGCTTGCCAGCCCGACGGACCATCATGAACATCATGCCGAGCGACATCACCGCGAGCACACCCAGCACGATGGTGTCCAGCGTGTTGCCGCCGAGCAGCGAACCCAGCGGACCGCCCGCAGCCAGCATCCCCGCCTGCTGAGCGCCCAACTCCGCAAGCGGAACATCGACAGGGATCAGCGAGACCACCACATCGCCCTGCACCTCGCCCGCTTCCGAACTGGTCTTGACGTGCGGCTTGACCGAATTCTCGATGTCGGTCCGCGCTTGCTCGAACCGAGCGAGAATCTGCTGGTCGGTTGGCGGTTCGGCGTCGTCGGCCAGGCCCATCAGCGATACCACATAGCTACGGGGAATGTTGATCGAAGCCGCGAGCAGCGTCGGCATGCCGCGCGGATCGCTGATCCGGTCGAGCTTGTGACCCACATGGTTCTCGAACGTTGTCTGGTCGGTGGTCTCTTCGCTGCCGCTGCCCGAACCGCCGCCGGAGGAAAGACTCGCCTGCACGTTGGCGCGCGCACCGGCCTCGATACCGCTGGGCTCGTTGGTCTGCGAGACGCTATCGGAGCTCTCGCTCATCGGGAGCGACACCGTGCCCTGCTGAAGGTCGAAGAACCGCTTGACCTCGCTGTCTACTTTCGTCACATCGACCTGCGCCGTCACCGCGATGGTTCGGCCCGGGATGTACGCGAGCAGATCATCGAGCTTGCGCTGCACCATCGTCTCGACCGCCATCGCGTGTTCGAGGTACGTCGTCGGTAGCACTTCATTTGGATCAGTTGGCCGGCGCTGACGACGCGAGGACCCATCGATCACGCGCACCCGGTTGATGTTGAGCCCAGCCCTTGCGCCCGCGATCAGCTCGGCGACCGCATCGACCGTGCCCTGGTCGAGCGGCTGGCCCGTCGACGTGAACACCGTGGCCGAAGCGGTCGGTGTGCGCACGGCTCGGCCCAGTCCGCGAGCATCAGGAATGTCCAGCAGCACCGAAGCCTGCCTGATGCCCGGGAAGCCGGTGATGACGCGCGACAGCTCGTTCTGCAACGCGATCGCGTAGAGCTGGTCGTTCTGCTGCTTCGACAGGTGCATGCCCTGCGAGTCGATCAGATTGCGAAAGAGCAGCGTGGTGTCGCCCGGCAGACTGCCCTGCTGGGCAAGGGCCGCGAGCGCCTCGCTCTGGCGGTTGGGCGGCACCTGCAACGCGCCGTTCACGACCTTCGCCGGGATGCCCGAGGTCTGGAGAATCTGCGCCGCCTGCTGCTGGTCGCCCTGAGCGCCCGCGAACAGGTCAACCATCCGGGGTTGGGCGGCGTACTGCGTGACCACGAACAGCACCATGACCGCGATGACGCCGAGCGAAGCGAGCAACAGCCGCTGACTCACGGTCATCTTGCCAAGGGCGTCGGTGATGGTCTGCCATGCGCGGCGAAGCGCTTCCATCCGTGGGCCTCCGTGCCGGTTCGCCGCGGGACCTCCTGTCCCGCCCGGAATCGACGCACGCCGACTCCTCGAACCACCCGTGTCGGCTCAATCGCTGCCTCGGCTTGATATTGCGCTCAACAGCAGATGCCGCGCGATGTGCCAGCCCAAGACCGGCAAGTCCTGCGCGTCCGCCTCAGACACGCATCTGCTTGATCTCGTTGTACGCCTCGACCACCTTGTTGCGCACGCCCTGAAGCATCTTGAACGCCAACTCGGCCTTCTGCGTCGCCAGAATCACGCCTTCGAGGTCGTCGCGGTCGCCCGTTTGCAGGTCCTCGATCGCCTTGTTGGCGTCGGCTTGCAGGGCGTCCGCCTCGCGTAGGTTCTCGAGCAGCACGTCTTTGAAGCTGGGCGAGCCCGCGGGCAAAGGCGGCAATGGCGCGTTCGTGTGCTGGGGCTGCTGAACGCCGCCCGCTCTACCGATCAGTCCCAGAGGGTCACTCATCGCAAGGCTCCTCAGACCAGCATACCGATGGCTTGCGTCGCCATCTGCTTGATGGCCTCGGCCGCCGCGATGTTGGCGTCGTACGCCCTCGCAGCCGCCATCGCGTCCACCTGCTCGATCACACTGTTGATGTCCGGCACCTTGATCATGCCATCTTTATCTGCGTAAGGATTTTTCGGCTCGTACTTGGACCGCAACGCGTGCTCGTCGGTATCGATCGATGCAACATGCACGCCCATCGCTCGGCCCGATGCGGTCGTCGCGGATGGATCGCCTTCTGCAAACCGCACCACACGCCGAAGATACGGCTCGTACTCGCCCTTGGCGTTGTACAGCGCTTCCTTGTTGGCCAGGTTGGCCGCGACCGCGTCGAGACGCGTCCGCTGGGCGATCATGCCGCTGGTCGGGATGTCGAGTGAACCCCACATGCCACTGTTCCTTTCCTAGCCGATTGGCCTAGCCGACTGTTCCCGGTGCTTACGGCCGCTCGCTGATGGCGTCCCGCAGGATGCTCCGCTGCGATGAATACAGGGCCGATGCGGTGCGGAACACGCCCGCGGTCTCCGTCAGGTCCTTGAGCGTCAGTTCGATGGCCCGGTTGTTCTGGTCGTGCGTCATGACGCCGCCTGTCGAGGTCTGCGGCTCGATGTTCAGCCTGCCGCCCGGCCCCTTGCTGAGTTCCCGCGTGGGCTGCCAGTTCAATTCGCCGAATCGGCCCCCGCTCTCGGCTCTGCGGGCGTGGATCGCGTCGCGGAGCGTGTTCTGAAACTGTGCTGTCGAGGCCTGCCGCTGCACCATCGCCGGGGTGTCGAAGTTGGCGATGTTGTGCAGGTTGTTGCGCTGTCTTTGCGCAGCAAAGCGCATGGTCAGCTCGAGGCTGGGCATCGCTCCCGCGTTGGTGAGGCCTTGGATCGACATCGTGGGTCAGAGGTAGCAAGCCGCGGGCCAATCGACCGTCAACTTGGCTAGCCTGCTCAGAGCGTCGCTTCGACGATCTGCAGTTCCTTCCACTTCTTGAGCTTGAGCCCGAGCGTCCGCACCCCGATGCCCAGCGCCTTGGCCGTCTTCTGCCGATGGCCGTTGAACCGCCTGAGGGTTTGGATGATGGCCTCGCGTTCGAGCTGTTCGAGCGGGATGGGCTCGCCTGTTTCGCTTGCGAACGCACCGGCGGGCTTGGTCTCGAGCACCGTGGCATGGCTGGAAGCGCCGTTCATGCCCGCCATGCCGTTCATGGCCATCGCGCTGCCAACAGTGCCGTTCCCGTTTGCGTACGCGATCGGTGTCGCCCGCAGCGTGAGCCAAGGCGCGACCAGTTCCCGCGAGATGCTGCCCGCGGCGCCCTCGCCCGATCGCTGACGGGCCGCCATGAGCACGACCGCTCGCTCGCACACGTTCTGCACCTCTCGCACGTTGCCGGGCCATGCGTACCGGCTCATCTGTTCCATCGCGTCGGGCTCGATGCGGAGGGCCGAGCACCCTTCACGCGATACAAACTGCTCGACGAAGTGCTCGATCAGCCCGGCGACATCGCCCAGCCGCTCACGCATCGCGGGCATGTGGACCGGCAGCACGTTGAGCCTGAAGAACAAGTCCTGCCTGAACGAGCCCGTCGCCACCTCAGCGGGCAAGTCGCGGTTGCTCGTCGCAATCACCCGCACATCAACCCCGATCGTTCGGCTCGAACCGACCCGCTCAAACTCTCGCTCTTGCAGCACTCGCAGCAGCTTGCTCTGAACCTGCGGGTCGACTTCGCTGACTTCATCGAGCAGCAGCGTGCCCCCGTGGGCCAGTTCGAACCGGCCCTTGCGCAAGCGATCGGCACCTGTAAATGCACCGCGTTCGTGCCCAAAGAGTTCGCTCTCGAGCAGCCCCTCGCTGAGCGCCGCGCAGTTCACCGCGAGGAACGGCCCATCGCACCGCGGTCCCGATTCGTGGATCGCGCGTGCGACGACTTCCTTGCCCGAGCCGCTCTCGCCGCAGATCAGCACCGTGCCCTGCGAGCCCGCGACCGCCTCGACCTGCTGGCGGACCCGCCGCATCGCGGTTGATGAACCGATCAGCCGGCTCAGGCCGCGGCGCGAATCGTGCCTCGCGCCGGTCGCAGCGGGCACCGAGGCACGCAGCACGGCGTTCTCCCGAACCACCGAGGCGTGCTGAATCGCTCGCTTCACCGCGATCAGCAGTTCATCGCCCTCGAACGGCTTGGTGATGTAGTCGTACGCGCCGAGCCTCATCGCCTCGACCGCCGTCTCAATCGTGCCGAACGCGGTCATCAGCACCACCGGTAGATCGATGTCGATCTCGCGTATCTTCTCGAGCAGTTCGACGCCCGTCATGCCCGGCATCTTGAAATCCGTCACCACCGCATCGGGCCGGTCCTTGGCGATCAGGTCGAGCGCTGCTTGCCCGCTCGATGCGGGCAGCACGTTCATCCCCGCTCGCTTGAGCGTCGCCGCGATGCTGTCGCGCATCATCTCTTTATCGTCAACGATAACTACTGTGTACATCACGCCGCCTCCGTTCGTTCCGCAGCATCGCGCTGCGGCAGGACCAGTCTGACTTCTGCCCCGCTCACGCTATCTGTCCGCTGACCGACGACCACAACCCGCCCGCCGTGCGCATCCGCTATGCGGTGCACGATCGCGAGCCCGAGCCCCGTTCCCGTGGCCCGCGTCGTAAAGAACGGGTTGAACATCCGCTCGACCACGCCCGCCGGAATTCCCGGGCCTGTATCCGTCACCACCAGCACCGCTTCTCCCGCATCGCCGCGTTCACTTCGCACCTGTAAACGATGGCCTCCATCGGGCGCAAGCGACTCTCGCATCGCGTCCATCGCGTTGCGGATCACGTTGACCATCGCGCGGTGCAGCAGGTGCGTATCACCCTCGATGTTCGCCACCAAATACGGCCCTAGCTCAACACAGATCGACTGCCGGTCGCCTTCGGGGACCGCCGCCTCGCACTCCGTAACAGCCCGCTCGCACAGCTCATCAACGTCCAGCACGCTCGGCCTGACGGGCGCATCACCCGCAAACGCGAGCACGTCCTGCACGATCGCGTTGAGCGTCTTGACCGCAAAGATAATGCGGCTGGCGGCCTGTTCCTGCTGCGAACGCTCGGTCTCATGCGCCAGCGATGCAGCATCCAACGAGATCGCCGCCAACGGGTTGCGTATCTCGTGCGAGATGCCCGCTGCCATCTCGCCCAATGCCGCGAGCCGGCGAGAACGCTCGAGCGCCTCGTTGGCCACGCTCAGTTCGCGCTTGAGCCGCTTGACCTCGCCAGTGAGCTGGTCGTGCGACGATTGCAGCTTGAGCGTGACTTCCTGGAAGCTCGCCATCAGGTCGGCGAGATCGTCCGCCGACAGCCGCTGCGCGGGTGCGTGCGTTTGCATCAGCTAGCCTTCCCGATCGTGAAAGCGAGGTTCGGTCCGAGGCTGGCCAGGCCCATAAGCAGCGACCGCTGCCGATCCCTGCTTGATCGAAGCCAGCTCCCGTGCTGCGTCGTCTCGCTCTCCTGCGAGCGCCAGCCGATCTTCCTCATCGCGCTGAGCTACACGCTCGGCCACGGCTTCCAACTGGCTGAGTCTGTTCTCGATCGATTGGCGTTGATCCTCGGCAAGCCTGCCGAGCACCTCGCTCCATCGTGCCCGAAACGGAGCGAACTCCTTGCCCACACGGTCCAGCCGTTGCACCACGTTTGATCGACGCGACAACAGCGCGAGAAGCTTCTCCGTGTCGCGAGATTCAATCAAGGCTCGCTGGTCGGTGCTGAACGCTTCCAACTGCTCGAACAGCGCCATCTGTCGATCCAGAATCTCCGCAACACGCTCAGCGAGCCGAGTGGGATCATGGAACAGCACCGCGATGTGCTCATCGTTCTGGCCTGTGCGTCCAGCGGTCATGGCCCGGCCTCCGCTCTGCGGTACAGCACATCGGTCGAGTCGAGCCACCGCTCCCACTCGGTTCGATCCATCGGGAGGTAGGGATCGTCCCAGACCTCCTCGGGCAGGCTCTCGAAGAACCGACGCGCCCGAGCGTTGGCCGTGCGCGCACGATCGAAGTCCTCCATCGCGACGTGCGCGTTGACGATTTGGATCATCGCCACCAGCGAAGCCGGGTCGCCCGCGTAGCGGTCGCGTGCTTCGTCGTAATAGCGGATCGCAGCGTCGTAGTCCTTCAGGTCGAACGCACAGTCGCCCCGATAGAAATAGGCGTTCCGAAGCGAAAGCTCCTCCAGGTCATCGCGTCTGCGTGGGTCGATCGCGCTGATGGACTCGATCGCGTTGTCGAACTCGCCCAGAGCCGTGCGGAGCGTGGCGCCCCATCGCGATCGCATCGCCTGGATCTCGCTGTCGGGCCTGCCGCCCGCTTCGATCGCTCGCTCGAGATCGTCCGCCAGCCTTCGATGCGCTTCGGCAAGGCGGTAGCGTGCGACGGGCGCGCGCGGATCATCCGAGAACCGGGCCATGGCCTCGTCGAGCCGCTCGACCGCTCGTGCGTGCTGACCTCTCGCAAAGTGCAGCCTCGCCAACTCAAACAACGCATCGCGGAACGATCCGGCGGCGGGCCCCACCACCGAGCCGCTCACGACGCGTTCGAGCAACTCCTGAGCGCGCGCATCGTTCGGCTCGTCGTCGTCCGCGAGCAACGTCTGCGCCAGCGGCACGTAACTCGCCTCGCCAAAGAGCACTGCGGCGCGTTCGCCGTCGTCTGTTTGCGGGCCTGCGATGAGCCCCTCGTACAACGAGGCCGCGGTGGCAAACTGGCCCGTCACCTGGTACGCCTGGGCCAGCCGAAACGCCGCCTCGAATCGGCGTGCGTCATCGGGAAAGCCCGTGGCGTATTCCTGGTACGCGATGATCGCTCGGCGGATGTCGCCGCCCAGGTCGTACGCACCCGCTGCACTCCACAGCGCCGCGGCGTACTCCGCGTTGTCAGTGATGACCACGCGCCTCGCGTACTCGGCAAAATACCTAGCCGCCCTCAAGAGCCGGCCCTGCGCCTCCGTGCGTGTCGCCGGGTCGATGGCTTGCAGGTCTGTCCACGAAAGCCCGATCTCTCCGCCATCGGGCAGCAATTCGTCGGCGAGCTTGCGGTTGGCCCGTGCCAGTTCCGTGAGCACCTCGTTGGGCAGTTCCTCGAACTTGTACAGCGGCTCGATCATCGAACCGAACCGCAGCGCGCCCTCGGTATCGCCCGAGTCCATCAGCCGCCGGTGCACGCCCATCAGGCTCGCAGCCACCTCGCCACGGTCCACGCCTCCCGACGGGCCGTTCTCGATGAGCAGCGCGATCAGCTCGTCGTACTTCTCGTGCGCACCGTTCAGGTCGCCTTGGTCCGCGCGTGTCTCGGCAAGCCCGAGCAGCCCCGCTGGCAGCCACTCGGTGGTCGCGTAGTTGCTCACAATGGACTCGAACAGCCCCAGTCGGCGATCAGCGTCTCGCTCGAGCTTGGCGAGCTGCAACTCGGCCTTGGCGCGAAGCGGCTCGCCCGCGCCCAGAGCGTCCATCGCACGCTCGTACTGCTTGTGCGCCGCCTTGGGATCATCAAGCTGCTCGTAGCCCTCGCCCAATTGCAGATACAACTCAGCCAATTGAGCACGGTCGGCGCCTTCCCCCTCGAACCGCACGAGCGACTGCACCAGCCGTTCGACCGCCTCGTCCACAAAGCCCTGCGCGAATCGGATGCGAGACTTGGTCACGGTCGCCCAGATTTGCTCGGCCATGCCCAGGCCTGAATCCTCGTCGACCGCGCTCGTCCATTCGATCGCCTTGGTGTAGTTCGGGACCGGCTTGGCAAGCTCCATGTCCACGAGCTTGCGGTAGATGGACGCCTTCGACTGCCGATGCTCGGGAGGCAGCGCGTCCGCTCGACGGATCGCTCGATCTTCTCGGCCCAACGCCACGAAGCTCTCGGCGAGGTAGTACGTGTCGTCCCCGCCCAGCGCGACTCCCGACTCCTCAGCGGCCAGGTACTCGCTGACCACGTTCTGGAAGTTGCCTTCCAACGCGATGCCCAGGCCCCGCTGACCCAAAAACACCGCGCGAGCCGCGAGCATCCGTGCCCGGCCAGACTGGGCGCGGGTCAGGCCCGTGTCGCCCGCGTAAGCGAACACCTCACGGTTGAGTTCGTCGATGGCCTCGCTGTAGGACTCTTGGGTGATCATCCGCTCGGCCCGGTCGAGGTATCGCTCGTACGGCCGCTGGGGCTTGCTCATGACGGCGTAGGCCCCGCCACCCGCGAGCAAGGCCACGCCCGCAGCCATCAGCAGGATGGGCCAAGCCGACTTCCACGATGCCAGAAACTTGGCCTTGGAGACCGCCAGATCACCGGGAGACGACGCGCCAACAGCACCCTGCTTGACGGCATCGGGGGTGTCCGACAGCTCGGGTTGATCGGGCGTCTGGTCTGACGTCTGGTCGGACACCGCGCGTCTCCGCTTGGCCTGCACTCCGCCGGCACGGATCCTCCGTGCCTCGCTATCGGTGTGTTGCCAGCGTTATCGGCTCATGCAGTGCGCAAACTTGACCGACTTGTGCGCACAACCCGGTCCAGGGGTGATCGCGCTTAGTCGTCGTCCTCGTCTTCGAGGTCCACAACCACCGCCACGCGGGCCGCCAAGTCGCCCCGGTGGCGCACGCCAGGGGTCATTGCCTCGGCAGCGGCCCAGGGAATGAGCCCCCACTTAAAGGCGTTGCGCAGCGCCGATCGAGCCAGCCCGACTCGGCCCGATTCATCGCCCTGCCCCATAGGCGTCACGCGCACTCCGACCAGCCACTTGCCGGGTGTGAAGCCCAGCGTGCCTTCAAAGATCGTGCCCCAAAGCCATGCCATAAAGAGTGTTGCGACCATCATGCCAAGCCCGCCGCCAGCCCGCAGCGCCGGATCGAGGGCCAACCCCACGAGCGAGAGCGTGCCCGAGAGCGGCGTATCCAGCACCGTCGCCGCGAGTGTCGCGATCATGACCCAATCGATTATCGTTGCTGCGGCCCGCTGACTCGGAGGGGCGAGGGCGGTGCCCGCTGGCAACGGCTGGGCATCGGTCGTCGCGGGCTGGCGGACGATGAACACCAGAACGCCGGTGGCGATGGCGAGCAGCATCATCGCGAGCATTTGGAAATCGCGCGTGCTCACCGGTCCGCCCGCCTCAGCCGGGCCGTCGAACATCGATCGGCCCGTCCAAACGGACCGTTCGGCGATCTGTGCCCGCTCATCTGATGCAGTCGGCTCCGCAAACCAAAGCAGCGCCAGCCTGCCGTCGCGGACCATCGGCACCGCAGCGACCCTCGGCTTGGCGACCGGCGAGCGAGCGAGTGGCCGGGCTGCATCGCCTTCGAGCCGATCCATCTCGACCTCGTCGCCCGCGATCCGCCACCGGCCAGGCCCATCGCCAAGCCAGAGCCGATGGCCCCGGCTCACGGGGTTCGGATCAACCGCCAACGGTTGTTCCCGCAACTCCCAAGCGAGCGATTCCCCCTCGAACGATCCCAGCCAGACCGAGCCATCGTGGTCGACCAGCGCGATTCGGCTCAGGTGCCCAGCGAGCAACTGCCGGGGCATCAGTCGCTCGTCGTTCGCAGTCGCGGGCACATCGAACGCGGGCGGCAGGTCGTGCTCGGTCCATTGGTTGGAGTCGAACGCCCAGAGCGAACTCACGCCCTCGAACTCGGTGAGCACGAACACCCGGCCAAGAGCGCCCGCAGCGCCTCTGATCTCGCCGTGGTCCAGCAGCGATGGCTCGATCTCGAACCCGCCGCTTCGGGTGCCGGGGGCGTAGGTGTAGAGCCCGTGGGCCTGGGGCGCTGCCCTGAGTGAGCGAACGGGCCAGCGCGACTGCGGGCCATCGGGGCTCGGCTCGTAAATCAGCACCACGCGATCATCGACGGCGGCCATCGCGACGGGTGGTTTACCGAGATTCATCACTCGGCGGACCGTGCCACTGGGAGCCGTATCGTCTTTGCCCGCGGCTCCGACGGTCCTCGGGGGCAGGTGCATGAGCGAGAACCGCTCGAAATCTCGGGGCACGATGACCCAGCCGTGCCCGCCGCTTGAGCCGGGCGAACCCGCAGCCATGAGCGTTTCCACCTGCGCGCGCGCGGACGAACCCATGAGCCCCAGGCTCAGCAGCACGCCACACGCAAGCAGCCGAGCCAGCGTCCGCATCAGCCCTCGGTCTCGGTGGATTCAACTGGCAGCGATTCATCCTCGGGAGGCAAGTCCAGGTCGTAGACACGTCCGTTGCGCCCGTAGGAACGCATCAGTCGCTCGAAGTCGAACGCATTGGGGTTGACCTCACGGTTGGCCTGCTCGGCCAACTCGATCGAGATGTACACGTCCTCAGCGGGAACCGTCAGCCGGATGCGTGTGCCCATGAACTCGCCGGGCATGCCTTCACCCTCTACGGGCACACGCCTGGCCCTGCCAAGCTCCGCGCTGACCGCGACCTCGCCTGCAGAATCGAGCAGCTCAACGTACAACAGTTCAAGGCTGTCGGGGTCGAACAGCAGCTTGCGGTAGCCGAACCGCGTGGGCACGATCGCGGCGGTCAGCCCGTCGCGATCAGCGCGCACCCAGGCGTCGTACTCCTCGGTCGCATCGGGCAGCGGCGTGATGCCGAACAAGTCGACGAGTTCGAGCGGCGCGATGCTCACGCCGAGCCATTCGAGCGTGCGCGGACCGGCCAGTTCGTGCCGGCCAAAGAGCACGGCGGGGTCGCGCTTGTCAGAGCGATCGATCCACCAGTACAACTGTTCGTTGGAGCCGAGCAGGAAGAACAACTCGCCGAGCTTGGTCATGCTGACCGATATCTCGCTTGGTTGCTGAATCTGGATGTGCCCCTCGGCCTGGTCGCTCAGCGTGTTCGATGGGTTGTCCGGATCGGGCCTACGGACCACGAAGCTCATGCGCGACCAGAGGCGTTCGAGCCGGGCCACTCGCTCGTTGTGCGCATCGGCGAGCGACTGGTAGCTCGCAAGATGCTTGGCTGGCGGAGCCGGACGGGGATCGATGGCTGGCTTGCTGCTGCAACCCCCGAGCATCAAGCCCAGCACCGCTCCCATGAACACAAGCGTTCGGGCCGCGCTCATGCCTGCGGCTCCGAATGTGGTTGTGGCGTGTCGTCCTCGGGCGCCAGCAGCGCGAGCAGGGCCTCGGTCTCGGCTTCGAGCTGCGTGTCGTCGAGACCCGGGTCGGTGACTTCGAGCACTTCATCCGGCCTCCCACGCACACGGACGTGCAGCACGTCGGCGTTGTCCTTGCGCGCGGTCTTGAGCACGCTGAGCAGACGCCGGCGGATCAACAACAACCCGAGCACGTAGCGGAACGTCACCTGCCTCGGGTCGTCTTGCTCGGTCGCGGTTCGGCTGAAGAGCTCGAGCAGTTCCTCATCGCTGATGAGCCGGCTGTTGGTGTTGGCACCGCTCGCGGGCTGGGTACCTCGCCAGAAGGCGAAGACCCGCTGGCCCTCGGCGGGCCTGGCCCCCTGGTCCCAGGCCTCGGCGGCAAAGTCGAGCCGGGCGATGCCCTCGTCGGCCTCATCCGACTCGACCAGCATCGTGACCACCTCGACGCCCTCAGCGATGGGCTCGCCCGTGGAGGCGCACAGCCCGGTCCGTCTACCGAGCGCAAAGCCAGATGTGCCGAGGAGACTCATGGCCCGATCCTACCCGTGCGGGAGCACGGCAGGGCGAACCCGCCTAACCGTCGATGGCGGAGCAGGAGACCGTGAACATCCGGTCGCTGGTGCCGCCTGAGCCCACTCGGATGGTGCACCGCTTGGAGCATCGTGGGCAGGTGGCGTAGTAGCAGGTGCCCGAACGGTCCTGGATGACCCGCCCGTAGACCCCGGCGCACGCATAGTGGACTCCAAGCCAGGGTCTGCCCGATCTTGGGAGATCGGGTTGCCGCGCGCTCTGGTCTGCGATCCATTCTGCCATGGGTCCATCCATCGGCTCAGAGCGGCCCGGCGCTCAATCGCGGGCTTCCTCGGCCCGTAAACGCCCGTTTGGAGGTACGCTCGGTCATGGCCCGCCCCCGCTCACTCCGCGAAGCCAATCCACGATACCCGGGGGCCACGGCCAGAGCCCGTCGTGAGGGCGACCGAGCCTATGGTGAACGTTCTGTTTACCCCTGTCTGATTGCGAGGGTCTGAGGCATGCCTCCCGCGCTTTCCATCCTGCCAGATCCCCCCCCGCCGCCGACGCCCATTGGGCTTATCGCGGGCGGCGGCCGGCTGCCCATCCTGGTCGCGCAAAGCCTTCGCTCACAAGGCCATATGGTCGTTTGCCTCGGGCTTGCCAGCCAGTACGACCCCGAGCTGCGCAAGCTCTGCGATACCTTCCGCGAGGTCGGGATCATGCGGATCGCTTCCTGGGGCAAGGCTTTCGCTAAGCAGGGCGTTAGGCACGCCATCATGGTCGGCATGGTCGACAAGGCCAAGCTGATGCACGACCCCCTTCGCCTCATCCGTCACATCCCGGACGTGACCACCGCCCGCGCGTGGTACGGCCGGCTTCGGCACGACCGCCGATCGAGCGTGCTGCTCTCGGCCATCGCTGAGGAACTCGACCGACACGGAGTTGGACTCATGGACTCGACCGCCCCCATCCAGAACCACCTCGCCAGCGCCGGTCTTATGACCCGCAAACCCCCCACCGACGAACAGCGGGGCGACATCGCGTTCGTCTGGCCACTGCTCGCCGAAATGCTCAGGCTTGATGTGGGCCAGGCCGTAGCGGTTCGCGACCGAGACGTGATCGCGGTCGAAGCCGTCGAGGGCACGGACCGGATGATCGAACGCACGGGCCAGTTGTGCAAGGCCAAGGGGTGGACCCTTTGCAAGGGCGCTCGCGCCGGCCACGACCGCCGAAGCGACGTGCCCACCGTCGGCCCCCGCACGATCGAGAACCTCGCCAAGCACGGCGGGAGCTGCCTGGCGCTAGCCGCGGGCGATGTGATCATGGTCGACCGCGAGCAGATGCTCCAGATGGCCGACGAAGCGGGCATCGCGGTCATCGGTTTGCCCACCGCCCAGCCCGAGTCGGCGTCGGCGCCGCCATCGCCGATGGTCGTGCCGCTCGCGCCCGCTGAGCGCGTCACCATCGCCTGATTGCTGCGGTGCCAAGCCTTCCAGACCAACCGCTCAAGTTCGCCAGCCGTGGCGGGTTCAAGCTCCACCACGCGCTGACCCAGTTCGGGCTCGATCCGACCGGCTCGGAGTGCGCCGATCTCGGCTGCTCCGTCGGCGGCTTTACCGATTGCTGGCTTCAGCACGGGGCTGTGAAGGTGTACGCCGTTGACACCGCCTACGGCGAGCTTGCGTGGACGCTGCGCAACGACGACCGGGTGCGCGTGATGGAGCGGACCAATGCGCTGCACGCCGAACCGCCCGAGCGCGTGCGGTTCGTGAGCCTCGACCTGAGCTGGACGCGTCAGGCCCGCGCCATCCCCGCGGCGCTGCGGTGGCTCACCGATGATCCAGCGCAGCCCGGCACGGTCGTGTCGCTCATCAAGCCGCACTACGAATGCACGAAGGACGAACTGCGCGCGCACGCGACCAAGGGCGTGCTGCCCGAGGCGTTCGCTCGTGAAGTCACCGAGCGGGTGGTCGCGAGCCTGCCGGAACTGGGGGTGCGGGTCGTCGGCCTGACGCAGAGCCCGATTACGGGCGGCTCCAAACGCGCCAAGGGCAACCACGAGTGGCTGGTGGCGTGCGAACGGGCGTAGCGGACTTCAACGAGCCCGACGCGCAAGCGAGGGCGAGGTAGCCGATCTCATGGAAGTAAAACCAGATTCACCACAGAGACACAGAGAGCACAGAGAGCACAGAGAAGAGAAGAATGGAGAATGGGAAGGGTGAGAGAGGAGAGAAGGGGCTTCCTGCTAGCCGAGGGCGCAAGCCCTCGGACGGGTTTGTTCGCGAATGCACACAGAAGCACTGGCTGCGAGCTGCCAGTGCCACCCAGAGCAAAGCAACGGAACCGGGTGGCATGCCCACGCACGTTCCTACAGGCGCGGGCATGGGTGGCGAGGCGACTAGCCAGCGCGCCCCCCGTTTGCCGATACGCTCTGCACGGAGGGCATCATGCTTCTACATCGACGGCTCGCACACGCAAGGATCGCAGCGTTTGGAGTTCTGATAGTGGCAGGGTCGGCGGTGGCCCAGCCCATCACCCATGCCTACGGCGTGGACTGGGTGACCATCGGCCACGCGGGCAACCGTGACACGATCGAATCCGAGATGTCCACCATCCCTGGTTTCCGTGAGCCCAACGGAGCGGTCGACTACGAGTACCGCATCATGCGCACCGAGGTCACGGCCGCAATGCAGGCCGAGTTTGTCAACGCCTACTTGCAGTTCCAGCCGCCGGGCTTCAATCCCGATGTAACGCTCACCGGCCGCGTGATTGGCTTCGACACCTCGCTCGATGCCTGGCGCCCCTTCGGCGGTTTCGAGCAGCGGCCCGCCGAAATCAACTGGTGTAACGCGGCACGCATGGCCAACTGGTACCACAACGGCAAGGCGATGGAGGCTTCCGCGTTCGAGAACGGCGTGTACGACACCTCCACGTTCGGATTCAACATGCAGGTTGGGTTTACGGATCAACGAGAACATTCGCTGGGCGCGAAGGTGTGGCTTCCGACGGAAGACGAGTGGGTCAAGGGTATGTTCTATGACCCTGATCGATACGGCACGGGTGAGGAAGGCTACTGGACGTACGCGCACGGGAAGAAGACACCGCCGATCACAGCGCTCCCGGAGGATGGCGGCGAAACGGACGCGGAACTCAATCTGACCTTCCCGCTGGACGTTGATGCCTACGAGTCGTTCAGCCCTTTGGTCTGCTCGGAGGCAACTCCGGCAGGAGAGAAATGCTTGAGACAAACTGGATGAACGTCATTGACGATGATGGTTCGAGGGTTGACCGTGGTGGAAGCTATAGGTTTCCGACGGATCTCGCGTTGCTGAGATCTCGTGGGAGTACAACGCCGACTTCTAGCACCTTCGGCTTTCGGTTGGCAATGCCGGTGCCTGGAACAGGCTCGGTCAGCTTGGTTGTCGCTCTAACGTTCGCCGCCGCTAGGCGTTCCACCCGCCGGCTTTGAGGCCTGCGCTGTGCACGAGCGACCACAGCCGTTCTTTGAACTCGTCGAGCCCGTCGTTGGTCGCTGCGCTGATGATGAGCACATCGGCATCGATCTGCGGACGAAGCGCACGCCGGAACTCATGAGCCAACGCCTGCGCGTCGTCATCGGCCTCAAGCAAATCGGCCTTGGTCAGCACGATCAGTTCGGGCTTGGAGGCGAGCTCTTCTGAGTATGACCCAAGCTCCGCCCGGATAGTCAGGTAGTTCTCGACCGCTGTGCCCTCGGCGGGCCGAGGATCGACGAGGTGGACGATCGCGCGCGTGCGTTCGATGTGCTGAAGGAACTGATGCCCCAAACCCGCGCCGTCTGCTGCGCCCTCGATAAGTCCGGGCAAGTCGGCCAGCACGACCCGCCTGCGGGGGTCGATCTCCAGCACGCCAAGCTGGGGCGTGAGCGTGGTAAACGGGTAGCTGCCGGCCTTGGCGCTGGCGCGGGTGAGCGCCCCCAGCAGCGTGCTCTTGCCTGCGTTGGGCAGGCCCACAAAGCCCGCGTCGGCGATGAGCTTGAGTTCGAGGCGGACATCGAACCGCTCGCCCGGCTCGCCCGGCTCGGCCTTGCGCGGGGCCTGGTTGATGGAGTTCTTGAAGCGGTCGTTGCCCATGCCGCCGCGCCCGCCGCGTGCGACTTCGAGGGGCTCGGTGTCGCTGATATCCGCGAGGGTGTTGCCGGTGGCTTCATCGATGATGAGCGTGCCGGGGGGCACACGGATGATCTTGTGCTTGCCGTTCTTGCCGTGCTTGTTGTTGGCGGTGCCCTGCTCGCCGTGCTCGGCCTTCCAGTGGTGGGTGCCCCGGAAATCGACGAGCGTGTTGAGCCCGAGGTCGGCTTCGAAGTAGACCGAGCCTCCGTCGCCACCGTCACCGCCATCAGGCCCGCCCTTGGGCATCATGCGCGAGCGTTTGAAGGAGACGCAGCCGTCGCCGCCGTTGCCGGCTCTGATCTGGATGGTGGCACGATCGATGAACACGCGGATAGCGTAGGGGCCGCGGGTCTGGCGTAGCCGAACGGTCCGCGTCAGGCAGCCTGGGCGTAGCGCCCGGTCGAGAGCGTCTGGTTGAGACGCTGCTCGTCGTCGGCGGTCTCGAAGGCGTGGAAGACCGCGGCCATGCGCACAGGCCCGGGGATGTCGTCGTCATCGATCCAGACCACCGTGCCGGTGGCGGCGACGAGTCGCACGCCGTGTGGGTCGCCCGGCTCGGGAAGTTCGAGCATGATGCCGATGGGGCTGCCCGTGGGGATCTCTTGATCGAGTTCGAACCGCAGCCCGCCCATCGAGATGTCGTAGGCGTGGCCCTCAAGGGTGAACATTCGCTCGCCCTCAGGACGGACCAGCACCCGCGTGTACATGGGCTTAAGCGTGAATCGGGTTGCCTCGCGGCGGTCGCGGTCGGACATGGTCAGCCTCCGGTCTAGGCTCGCTCAGGGGGCCTGTGCGAGCGGATCCAGAAGGGCTATCGGCCTATCGCGGGGCTGGCTTGAGCCTCGCTCGCCAGCTCAGCATCAGACTCGCTCAGCATCGGGCTCGATCGTGAGTTGAACGGTTGCCCGAAGCACCTTGCAGCCGGTGGCCCGCTCGATCTCGGCGAGTATCGCCGGATCAAGCGAGTCGAGCAGCCGCTGGCTGAGCTTGGGCGGCAGGTCGATCCATCGGCCGGCGGGGGTCGCAGCGTGGACGTGCTCGGAAGTATCGGCGTCGTACCGCCAGGCGGTCTCCGGGCCGGTCGGGGGCAGCTTCTGGCACAGGCTTGCACCGGTCAGGGCATCGAGCGTGTTGTAGACGGTCGCGAGGCTCAGGCTCGGCTCGAATTGCTGCACCATCTCGTGGAGTTCGACCGCGGTCGGGTGGGAATCCGTCGAGGCGAGCACCGAATAGATCGCGGCCCGCTGGCGCGTGGGCCGAAGCCCCGCCCGGCGGAGCCGATCGCTAAGCACGGGGGCAACAGAATGGGCGGAAGTACGGTGTTCCACGAAGCATCAGTATGACAGATTGGCAGCGATTCGGCTACCCTATTGCGGAGTCTTTGGTGCGATTTGCACGGCCGGGTTCAATCGACCGTCCGCTACCGGCTGTTCGAGCCCGCAGGAGCGTGCTCCATGCGGTAGTGATCGATCCCGGCCTCCTGAAACAGTTCCCCCTCGATGGTCCAGCCGAGGCGGGAGTAGAAATCGGCAGCCTCCACCCGCGCGTGGCAGAACAGCCGGTCGTAGCCCAGCGTGCCATAGGCATGGGCCTCCAGCCTCGCCACGAGCTGGCGTCCGATCCCGCTGCCCTGAAGCTGGGGCTCGACGGCCATCTGCATCAGCTTGCCCATGCCGGGCACGGCGTTCTTGAGCCCAGAGGGCGGCACGAGCACCACCACCCCCACCACCCGCTTGCCGCCTTGACCCGTCGGGTGGTCCATCACCGCGACAAAGTGGTCGCTCGCGGTATCCACCGCTGGGTAGTCGGTCTTGAACTTGTCCATCGAGTAGCCGATGGGCTTCAGCAGCACGCGGTCGCGCAGCTCGCACGAGGCCTCGTACAGCGGGTGATCGACCGAGATGTGCTCCACGCGGATGCTCACGCGGGGAGTGTACGCTTGCGTCTATGGCCCGCTCCACGCCTTGGGACGACGAGTACACGCTGCTGTGCGAGCGGTGCGGCTATGTCATCGAGGGCCTTCCGACAGACGGCGACTGCCCGGAGTGCGGCAAGCCGATCAGCGAGAGCCTGCCCGAGCGACGGATTGGTACGCCGTGGCAGCGCAAGTCGACCAAATTCGGCTACGCGGCAACGCTCGTTCGAACCGCCAGAGCCCCACTTGCCACGCTGGATGAACTTCGCATTGATCCCGAGTCCGCGCGAAGGCTCTTGCGTCGGCACCTTTGGATGGCTGCTTTGTTATTCGCCCCGCTGCTCTCGCTGACCCTCTTGCTGGTGCTTGAAACGCCTACGCCGTTGCCCGGAGGCGGCGAGGTCGTTTGGACCCCCGGAAGCCCGGGCGACTCGATCGGCCTGATCGTTTTCTTGTGCCTGGTAATGGCACCCGTGGCGTATGGGTCCCTCGGCACCCTCACGCTGATCGAGCGCCGTGGACTCATGTTCTTCGGCAGGCATCGGCAGTTGCGCATGACGCGTGCGCTCTCGGCAACGATTTGCGCTCACGGGGCCGCCGCTTGGTTGATCGCCGGGATCGGTGGGATGCTGATTTTTTACGCCTTGCTGCCGATGGAAGAAGAAATGGGGCGCCAGCCCGCGCGCGCGGGCTGGCTCATCGCCGGCAGTTCAATCGCGCTGGTTGGTTTCCTGTGGTTCGAGGCCTTCGCGTACCTCGGCATGCGCCGGTGCAAATATGCGAACAGAACTCGGCCCATCGCTCACGCTCAGGGCTCTTTAGCGGAGGACGTTGCTTCTGAAAAGGAGCCCGGTGTGTGAGCGATGGGCCGGGTATGAGAAAGCAGCCCAGAGCGTGAGCGATGGGCACTGCAAGCACCCGACCGGACGATCCCAAGGCCCCTGGGCGACGTACCATCGGGCATGGACCCAAGGCGACCGACCAGGCCGATCTTCGTAGGTGACGACCGCACCGGCATCGTGCAGATCGGTGGCGGGCTGCCGCTGGATGCGGACCCACGATCCGCTGCCCCCGGCGGCGACCATTCCAGACCAACCCGGCCCGCGCCCGTCTCCGTACAGACCATGACCGCGGGCTACACGCACGACATCGATAAGTGCGTCGCCGAGATTCTCAAACTGCAAGCCGCCGGCGCGGACATCGTGCGGGTCGCGGTGCCCGAGCGCAAGGACACGCAGGCCCTTGCCGAGATCATCAAGCAGACCAGCGTGCCGATCGTGGCGGACGTTCACTTCCACTTCAAGCGCGCGCTCGAAGCGGTCGATGCCGGCGTCCACAAGATCAGGCTCAACCCGGGCAACATCTCGGACCGCGCGCAGGTGCAGAACGTAATCAGCGCGTGCGCCGATGCCAAGATCCCGATCCGGGTGGGTGTCAACGAGGGCTCGATCATCGAGCGCAAGGACAAACAGGCCCGCGCCAAGGAACTCGGCGCGTACTTCAGCGAGCACAAGCACGGCTACCTGCTCGCGATCATGATCGCTAAGCTCGAAGAGTACCTCGACATCTTCTACGAGATGGACTTCTTCGACATCGCCATCAGCGCCAAGTCCATGGACGCGATGCTCGTGATGGACGCGTACACCGAAGTCTCCCAGCGGTTCCCCCACCCCTTGCATCTGGGCGTGACGCACGCGGGACCGAAGGAGACGGGCTGCATCCGCAGCGTGGTCGCGCTGGGCTCGCTCTTGACGCGGGGCGTGGGCGACACCATCCGCATCAGCTACGCGAACGACCCGATCTACGAGGTCGAGGACGGGCTCGAGCTGCTCTACTGCCTTGGCCTGCGGGAGCGCAAGGGCGCGGAGCTGATCGCGTGCCCCACGTGTGGTCGCATACAGGTCGATCTGTTCACGCTGATCCAGGACGTGCGCACGAAGCTCGCTGAGCACATTCAGGTGCCGATGAAGGTCGCGGTGATGGGCTGCGTGGTCAACGGCCCGGGCGAGGCCGAGGGCGCCGACGTGGCGGTATTCGCTGGCAACCAGCGCGGCATCATCTACGTCCAAGGCGAGAAGGTCGCCAACATCCCCGAGGCCGAGATTCTCGACCGGTTGCTCAGCGAGTGCGTGCGGTTTCAAGAGCGTGTGCGCGCGGGCGAGGTCAAGCTCGGCGAGAAGAAGGTCGAGATCGTGCCGCCCGACGCCGAAGGCGAACTCGGCAGCGGCTGGGAAAAGGTCGCGGCTGAGCGCATGAACGGCTCGCGCGGTGCCACGGGGGGCGCAGGGGGAGCCACGCCGCTGACCATCAAGGGAACTTGAATCCAGCCATGCGAACCTCACTACTCGGGCATCCTCGGGATGGACATCTCGATGAACATCTTGATCATCTTGCGGCTCTGTTCAATCTGCTCGCGGTCGATGCCATTGGCTTCGAGATCCACCGTGATCGCCGGGAACCAGAGTTCGCCCGCGGGCTCGTAGCCGCGCTCGACAAGCGCCTCGGCCATCGCTGGTAAGTGCCCGCCGCCATAGAACACCGCGAGCTGTTTGACGTCGGGCTCGTGCGCGCGGATCTGGTCGATGTCGTAAAGCACGCGGTCGTTGCGCTGGTGGATGAGCACATCCATCAGTTCAGCCGCCGGCCCCTGCTGCATCGAGAGCAATGCCTCGGCGTGGCTGAGCGTCTCGCTGAGCATGATCTTGGCTTTCGCCCGGCTGCTCGGCGTCTTGCCCATGAGGCGGGTGACGAACTTCATGACGCCCGCGACCATGCCCTCGCCGCTCATGGTCTTGAGCAGTGCATCGGTCTGGTCGTTGGAGCCGCCTGCATCTGAAGCCTCAACGGGCTCGCGTTGCGCGGCGGCACCCTGCTTGGGCTTGGTTGCGGGCGATGGGCGGTCGCCTACGTCCTCGCCGTCGAACGCCCTGCGGAGTTCGGACACGCTGAGGTCGCTGTTGCGCCAGTGCGCACGCTGGTAGTCCACGCCGTCCATCTGGAAGGTAAGCCCGAGCGCGGACGCGAGATCGGCTTGAAGCCCGCCGCCCGCGATGGTCTCGGGGGGAGAAACGTGGTCATCCGAATGAATGTCGGCATCGAGCCCTTCGCCGCCCGGCTCGCCGTCGGCGCCGAACGAGACGACCGACCAGGTGTCGCCGGCGCGTTCGATCACAACCGGGTTGCCCCATGCATCGGTCGAAGCGGCCTCGATCAGCGGACCAAAGCCGGCCGGGGCGCTCTCGGCTAGCTCGGCTACGGTGGCCGGCGACCGGTCGTTCAAGCGTGCGACCGTGTCGAGCAACCGAAGCCGTCGCTCCGTGCGCACGCGGAGGGCGTCCATGTTGTTGCGCACGGCTGGGTCGTCGACAGTCTCGAACCCGCCGCCCACGCCTTCCCAGAGCACGACGGGAACCGCGTCGAGCAGGGACTGCACGCGGTCGTAGAACTGCCAGTCACCGATGTGAACGGCTCCGACGAGGTGGATGACCGGACCATCGCCGTTGATGGGCGTGTAGGCGCGCGATACGGATTCGAGGGTGATCGTCGAGTCGGTCTCGGTGACACGGATCCACGCTTGGTCGTCGTCGCTTGCAATCGCAGGCGCAGCAAGGAGCGTGAGCGCGAGCAGGCTGCGGATGGCGCTGCCAAGACGGATGAGAGGCTGGCTTGGCATGGTCGTCTCCTGCGATGGCATAAGGCGGGCTGGTGCTGATGATCCTGAACGGTTGTACGCTCCGAGCCATGCCCACGCTGCACCTTGCTGGCTCGAATCGTTCACTGGCTGCCCTGATGACCCGGCGGGCGGTGCCACTGATCGGGCTGACGGCTGCGGCGGCGGTGCTGGTGGGCTGTCGATCGGTCGGGCCCGTGAACCCGGCTGTCCGGGTGAGTGCCTCCGAACTCAAAGTTGCCCGCGAGACGATGGTCTCGAACCCAGTGGAACTCGACCGCCCGGTGCTGGTGCTCAGCGGGTACCGCTCGCCCGCGACCAACGCACGCAGGCTTACCAGCCGGGTGCGTTCGATGACCAGCGGCAAGGCCGAGGACTTCCACACGGTGGTGTACATGTTCGGGGACGACATCCACGAGATCGCGGCCCGGGTGGTGCGCGAGGTGCAGGAGCGCTGGCCGAGCGACAGCCCAGACGAAACGGTCGAGGTGGATGTGCTGGGCATCTCGATGGGCGGGCTGGTAGCACGGCACGCGGCGCTGGCATCAGACGATCGACCGGCGCGACTGGACAGCAGCCGGGCCGAGCCAACGAGGCGGCTCAAGGTGCGCAGGCTGTTTACCTACGGCTCGCCGCACCAAGGCTCGATCCTTGCGCGACGCATCGCGATCGACCCGGCGGCCAAGGCGATGAAGCCCGGCTCGGTGTACCTGGGCCAGCTCAACTCCAAGTGGCCCGAAACAGACTACGAGTTGATCCCGTACGCGCAGTTAAACGACACATGGGTCGGCGCGACACGCACGGCACCGCCCGGCGAGGTGCCGCTGTGGGACCGGGGGCAGGTGTTCTTCAGCCACTTCTTGGTGCCCGGCAACCCGTTGTTTGTGGCAGACACCGCGCGACGCCTGCGTGGCGAACAGCCGTTGATCGTCAAGGGCGAGCAGCCGCCGCGGGACTAGCTCGTTCCGAACGCATGGCCGAGTCGCTGGCGGGCAGAGGCGAGCGCCTCGTGGTCTGCGGTGCCCGCCGCAGCCTGCCGGACGGTGTTGTCGAAGACCGCTGTGCTAAGGAGCATGGCAGCGGGTTCGACCCGGGCGCTGTCGGCTGCGGCCTGGACTGCGGCGACTTCAGATCGGCTTAGACCCAGACGGCGCGCGACCCGGCGGACAGCGGTGACTGAGTTGTTAGCGCGGTTCGCGTGCGACCACCAGAGCCAGCACGCGATGGCTGCGAATCCAAATGCCAACACAGCGGTGATGATAATCGCCAGCCCGTCGACTTCGGTGCGGTGGTAGCCGCCCGTGCCCTCGCGGGCGTTCTTGTCGACGATGATCCCGATGGGTGTATCGCGGATCGCGGGCGTGGCATCCTGCGTGACAAGTAGGTTCATGCCGACGACCTCATGGCGGGCGCGGCGAGCCTGCGGAGGGCCCAGTCGGCTCGTGCGCGCACGGCGCTGTCTTGGTCGCGCAGGGCGAGGTCTCGTAGTGCGGCGGCGGCATCCACCACGCGAGCCCGGCACGCGAGCCAAGCGCCCGAGACGCGGTGCATCGCGCGATCGTCGCTGAGCATGTCGAGCAGGGCGGACTTGCCCACGGGTGCGAGTTTGGGCTCGGCGAGGGCTGCACGCACGGCCGCGGCGCGGAGCCGGTGCGCGCGGTCGCTGAGCCAGGCCTCAACTTGATCGCTTCGGGCGAGCTGAGCCTTGGGAGTCGCTTTGGATCGGGTGAGTTCCTCCATGGCGTTGGCACGGACTCGCGGGTCGGGGTGGGCGAGTGCGGCGGAGGCGAGATCGTCGCCCGCATCCTGCGAACGCAGCAGTGCACGCACGGCGGTGGATGCCACGGGATCGCTGGCTTTGCGTTCGAGCAGGATCGCGGCGAGCGGTTCGCGGAGCTCGCTGCCGAGGCCGAGCGACGCAGCGACCATCGCGGCGCGCAGGCGTTTGTCATCATCAGTAGTCGTCAGTGCTTCACGGAGTTGAGCGAGGAGCGAGGAGCGATCTTTGAGGAGCAGACGCCGAGCCTGCACGCGGGCCATCGGGCTTGGCCAGCGGAGCGGATCGAGCCGGTCGGTCTGGTCAGAGGCCACGCAGCGGACGACGGGCGAGGGCGCACGTTCAAGGCGGTTGGCGTGGCGAAGGCGTGCGCGGTCGGCATCGGTCTTGGCATCGCCTTGGGATGCGACGCCCGCGAGGGACCAGCGGTACGCGGCGTGACGCGCGACAAGTGGCTCGGAATCGAACAGCAGATCGCGAGAGGCCGCATCGTCGAGCGTGCGGGCGAGCGCGTGGCGACCTCTGGGATCGGCAGAAACGAGCAGCGGCTCGGCGGCCAGGGCGCGGTCACTACTGGTGATGCCGAGCAGGCCGAGATAACCGGGCAGGGCGCGGGCTGCACGCGGCGAGAGGTCCTGCACGTGCGCGCGGTTCGGCACCGGGCCGCCTTCGATCGGTCGGCGCACCGCTTTGCCCTCGATGTTGACGGGCTTGATGACCGGCGAGAGCAGCCCAAGCACACGGGCGCGGGCCGGTCTTGCGAGCAGATGCGTGCGCGCCAGGGTGGTCTCGTGGTCCGTCTGATCGGTCGCACGCGAGAGGCGATCGATGGCGGCGGTCTGCGTCGCGGGCTCGGCGAGCCAGGCGATGGCGCGTGCTCGCAACCAGCGGTGCTCGCCGGTGCGGAGGACGGTGCGGGCGGCAGAGCGCGATGCGTCACGGCTGGTGCGCAGCCAATCGAGCAGCGCCTGGCCGGGCTCCCCGAGCGAAAGGGTGAACGCGGGCGATTCCAGGAGCATCCAGACCGCCTCGATGACCGGGCGCTGGCGGTGGGCGTCGAACGTGTCGAGAGCTTGGGACAGCACACGGGCCAGCGCGGCGGCCCGCGCGTGGTCGCGCGATTGGTTGGCTTCGGTGGCGCCTTGGAGCAAGCACCGGGCTGCGGTCTGTACAACGCTGGCGTCGGGGTCGGTAAGCAGCCGCGGCTGGAGCGCCAACACTGCGGGCAGGTCATGGGCGGCGGATGCGAGCCTGGCGCGGTGCTCGGGCTCCGCTGTTTCGAGCAGTGCCGTTGCGGCCGCGTGCCAGTCGGTTTCGGACGCGGCGAGCAGCCTTCTCACATCGACGGGCATCCAAGGCCAAGCGACAAGGCACGCGCGGATCGCTTCTGGAGGCGGAGCATCGGGACGGGCGCTGATGGGGGAGAGCAGGGCGAGTTCAGCGAGCGCCGGAGCGAACAAAGACCGATCGTCCGCAGACCCGTGCTCGATAAGCGCAGCGAGCGTCCGCGGCCTGGAAGCAGCGGGGATTTTTTGAAGCAGCGAGATGGGACTGAGATGGCTTTGCATGGCCTTGCATGGGCGCGAACAGGTTTGGGGTCTGGTGGCAGCCAGCATAGTGGAACGGGGACTTGATTGCCGATCGCGATACGCTGATAGTAGTGGATCAAAACGACGCGGCCCATACATCTAGTGGGTTTGCGGCCGAAGGCATCGGTCTTCGTCCGGTCTATGGAGAGACCTGGCAGAGATTTGGATGTGGGTGTTTGCATCGGCCTCGTCTATAGTCGGCACCAATCAGCCATGGATGGCGTTAATCCCGGCACGGCGTTCGCGAGACCGCGACCCAGCCGCTCGAATGGGCACTGGAATCGAAGGTCTTTGCGAACACCCTGCTGGCGCGGGAGCACGTAAATGGATATCTCAGCCAAACCCAACGCGGTGCAGTCATACCAGACGTATTTGTACGAACGGGCGCTGCACCCAGAACTGTTCCAGCTTTGCGAACGCCGGGTGGTGAACTCGGGCGAGTACGAGTTTGAGGCGTGGATCATGGCCGGCGGGCATCTTCTTCGCTTTGAGCGAGGTGCCCTGTGCGCGTGCGAGCTGGTGACCGACCTCGAAGACGGCGTGCCTCAGCAGGGCCTCGTCGAGGGGCACCTGTGCGCGGGCGAGCGCGAGCACGAGCACGCGTTCAAGCCACACGCGGTGAACTACCTAGCGTCGGTGCAGACTGAATCGCTGACTGAGAACCTCTATCTGAACACGCTCGATGAACTGAAGGCCTTCGGAGTTGAGAACTCGGCGCTGATGCACAGCTACGAGGACGAAGCCGGGCCTTGTTTTTCGATGGTGGACATCCAGCGGTACGCGACCGAGGTGCACGCGCAGTGCTACCACCTGCGGGCGCTGCCTGGGATGGTGCTGCGGACGCAGGCGATCTTCGAGCACAAGCCTTGAGGAGCCGAGCGGCTCGTCTGCGGGGCTGAACTGAGGGGTACGCAACGGGCGAACCGTGCAGCTTAGATGGCTGGGCGGTCTATCGTTGTGCCTCTGTAAGACCACGCCCGAGCAGGGTTTTTGACCGAACGGACGACGCCATGAGCCAGACGAGCGATGCTGCCAGCGCGGGCGAGAAGCCCAACTACCGCAAGACGGTGAACCTGCCCAAGACGAGCTTTCCCATGAAGGCGAATCTTGTGCAGAACGAGCCAGCGAGCCAGAAGCGGTGGGCCAAGGCCGGGCTGTACGAGAAGCTTCGAAAGGCTCGGCAGGGCTCGCCGAAGTTTGTGTTTCACGACGGGCCTCCTTACGCGAACGGCTCGATCCACCTTGGCCATGTGCTGAACAAATCGCTCAAGGACTTTGTGGTGCGCAGCCGGTCGATGATGGGCATGGACGTGCCGTTCGTCCCGGGCTGGGACTGCCACGGTCTGCCGATCGAGCACCGTGTGGTGGGCGATCTGGTGGCCAAGGGCAAGGCGGAGAAGCTGGCGGAGCTGCCGGTGGAAGCGCAGCACTCGGCGATCCGCAAAGCGTGCGCGGAGTACGCGCTCAAGCAGGTCAAGCTTCAGGCAGGGCAGATGCAGCGGCTGCTGACGATGGCCGACTACGAGCACCCGTACCTGACGCTGCACCCTTCGTACGAGGGCGCGGTGCTGGAGGTGCTGGCGTCGCTGTTCGAGCAGGACCTGGTGTACCGCGCGCTCAAGCCGGTGCACTGGTCGGTGGCCAACCAGACGGCGCTTGCGGACGCCGAGCTTGAGTACATGGACCGTGAAGACCTGTCGGTGTATGTAGAGTTCGAGGCGCTGGACGCGAGCGCGGTGTACGCGGCGTTTGGGATCAATGAAACAGCTCGCGATGAGCGGGAGCTTGGCGCTACGCCGAGCTTCATGATCTGGACGACGACGCCTTGGACGCTTCCTGCGAACATCGCGGTCGCGGTGCATGCGGAGTCGTCGTACGCGTTGGTGCGGGTCGATGGCAGCGTGGTCGTGCTGGCGGAGGACCTCGTCAAACAGGTCGCCGCCAAGGGCAAGGCCGAGGATATCGAGGTGCTCGCGACGGCCAAGGGCGGTTCGCTGGTTGGACTCCGCTACAAGCACCCATTTGTGAGCGAAGTTCCACCGTGCGGGCTGGGACAAGCGGTTGATGAGGCCAAGGTGTGGTCTCTGGTGGCGGCGGACTACGTGACCATGGAAGACGGCACGGGGCTGGTGCACACGGCACCCGGCCATGGGCAAGACGACTTCCAGACGGGCGTGCGCGAGAAGCTGCCGGTGTATTGCCCGGTGCGCGGCGACGGCACGTACGACGAGTCCACACCGGCGTGGCTTCGCGGCAAGAGCATCTGGGACGCAAACAGCGAGATCGAGCAGTGGCTTGCTCGAAGCGGGCATCTGTTCTCGAGCGAGCGGTTCATGCACAGCTACCCGCACGACTGGCGGAGCAAGACGCCGGTGATCTTCCGGTGCACCGAGCAGTGGTTCGTGGCGGTCAACGCACCAACCAAGCACGGCGGCAAGGGCCTGCGCGAGATGGCGCTCGCAGAAGCGAACGAGAACCTGGCGTTCGTTCCTGCATGGGGCAAGAGCCGTCTTGTTGGGATGCTTGAATCGCGCCCCGATTGGTGCATCAGCCGCCAGCGGAGTTGGGGCGTGCCGGTGCCAGCGTTTTATCGCGAGGACGGGAGCGTATTCACCACCGCTGCGGTGGTGCGCGCGGTGTCGGCCATCATCGCCGACAAGGGCACCGACGCGTGGTACACGATGAGCGCCGCCGACCTGCTCAGCGGGTACGACGCAGGCACCGACCCTCAACTTGATGGGCCGATGCCCGAACCCAGGGCGCTCAGCAAGGGCTGGGACATCCTCGATGTATGGTTCGAGAGCGGGGCCTCATGGAACGGATGCATGCGTGCGCGCACGGGCGACTTCCCGATGGAGGTGTACCTGGAAGGCTCGGATCAGCACCGGGGTTGGTTCCAGTCGTCGCTGCTGTGCTCGCTTGGGATGATGGGAACGCCCGCGTACAAGGGCATCGTGACGCACGGGTTCATGGTGGACAAGGACGGCAAGAAGCTGTCCAAAAGCAAGGGCGACACGGTTGACGACCTCTTCAGCAACTACGGCGCCGACGTGGTCAGATGGTGGGTCAGCTCACTCGCGTACGACGGCGACATGAAAGTGGACGAGGCGTTCTTCAAGGTCGCGGGCGAGAGCTACCGCAAGGTGCGCAACACGGTTCGCTTCCTGCTGAGCAATCTTGATGACTACAACCACGGTGCGCACGCCAGCGCGCCATCGGCATGGCCAGCGACCAGCATTGATGCATGGGTGCTTGCGCGGTACGAGAAGCTGGCGGCGAAGGTGATCGGGGCGTACGAGCGGTACGCGTTCCGTGAAGCGCACCAGGCGATCTACGACTTCTGCAACGAGACGCTCAGCAGCGTGTATCTGGCGGCGGTGAAGGACCGGCTGTACTGCGACAGGTTGGATTCGGAGCGTCGCCGGCAGACGCAGTGCGCCATGCACCTGCTCACGCAGGGGCTGTGCACGCTGCTCGCCCCGCTGCTGCCGCACACGGCGGACGAGGCGTATCGATCGCTCGTGGGCGCGGAGCAGGATGCCGAGACAAGCGTGCACTTGGCTTCATTTAATGCTGGCTTTGGTGCGCCGATGGATGCACGCTGGGACGCAGTGCTCAAGGCGCGGGACGCGGGGCTTGCCGCGATGGAACTGGCACGGTCGGAGAGCGACCTCGACAACCCACTCGATACAGGTGTCACGCTCGTGGATAGGGATGGCGCCTTGGCGGCGTTCGACTTGGCCGACCTCGCGGACCTGCTGGGCGTGAGCCGGGTGAGCTTTGGACCCGCGGTCAGCGTGCAAGACCTTCGCAATGAGCCTCGATGCGAGCGATCGTGGAAGCGCGACGGCACGGTACGAGAGCGGAGCGACGGCGGGCTGCTGAGCGACCGCGACGCGGCGGCGCTGGGGCTTGCGTAGCGGCTGCTCTCAATCAGCCGAATCCAACCAGTAGGCTCCCGCCCGCTGTGTTCTCGGACGCGTGATGCGCGATGATGCACAAATGCAACACGCGGGGTCTATTGGCGGTGTGAACCGGCCGATAGCGGGTGTGATGCGACACCCACGCGACCGTCAACACGCAAGCCCGCCCGCGGTGACCGGTTCACAAACGGTTCCCGCTGCCGAGCTTCTTACGACCTTGGCTCATGAATTGCGCAACCTGCTTGATGGCTCGCTGCGCTGCCTGGGCAACGCGGAGCGGATGCTCGATACCGATGCAACCGATGGTGCTGCCCGCGATCAGGTCGCGACGGCTCGCGGGGCGCTGGAACGCATGAGCGGGCTCTTGGGCAGCGCGATGTTCCAGACACCGGGCGCGATCGGTTCGCCCGAGATGAACGCAGGCCGGGCGATTGCGCTGGGTGAAGCGATCGAGCACGCGGCGGAAGTCATGCGGCCGCTGGCGAGCGCTTCGAGAGTAGAGATCATCACGACGCTCGACCCACGGGTCGCGGCGAGGCCCTGCGGCACGCTGTACCCGCTGGTCTTGAACGCGATTCGCAACGCGGTCGAGTCGATCGCTTCTGTTCGCAGCCCGGAACCGATCTCGGGATTGGTCGCGGTGGTGCTGACCGAAAGCGAAGACGGCGGGCTTGTGCTGCGCGTGCTGGACGATGGCGTCGGCCCGCCAGCGATCGATGAGCAACGGCTTTTCGAGCACGGCGTGACGAGCAAGCCGCAAGGCCAGGGCATCGGGCTTGCCGTGTGCCGAACCATCGTCAGCGACCTGCCCGGTGGGACGATCACGCTGCACCCGAGGCCCGAGCGGCGCGGCGAAGCGCGGCCGGGCGCGGTGCTCGAAGTGCGAACGGGCCCGGAGGCGTCGTGAAGATTGCTGGCGCAACCGATGAGCGCACCCCCGACGGGCGGGTGCTGGTGGTGGACGACGATCCGATCGTGCGTCGATCGCTGATGGACTTTCTTCGCCATGAGGGGCTGACGGCAACAGGCGCGAACGGTGCGGCTGAGGCATTGGAAGCGCTTGATGCGGCCGCAGCTTCGGGGCGCGCTGTTGACCTTGTGCTTACGGATGTAGCGATGCCCGGGCGCGACGGCCGGGAACTGCTGCGGGAAGTCTCGCGAAGGCACCCGGCGACAGCGGTCGTGATGCTGACGGCGTACGGGACGATCGAGGCAGCGGTCGATGCGCTTCGGCTTGGGGCGGTGGACTTTCTGACCAAACCCGTGCTGGATGACGAGCTTCGGCTCGCGGTCGAGCGTGGGCTTCGCCACCGGATGCTGCTGGCCGAGAACCAGCAGCTGCACCGCCAGCTCGAGTCGCGTGACGGGCTGGACGGGCTGATCGGTCAAGACCCCGCGATGCTGCGCGTGCACGAGTTGGTGCGAGCGGTGGCGCCAGCCAAGACCACGGTGCTGATGAGCGGCGAGAGCGGCACGGGCAAAAGCCTGGTGGCGCGCGCGATCCATCGGCTGAGCCCGCGCAGCGGCGGGCCGTTTGTAGAGCTGTCGTGCGGGTCGATCCCAGAGACGCTGCTCGAAAGCGAGCTGTTCGGGCATGTCAAGGGCGCGTTCACCGGCGCGCACACGGACAAGATCGGCCGGTTCCAAGCAGCTAAAGGTGGAACGCTGTTCTTGGATGAGATCAACAGCGCGAGCCCGGGGATGCAGCTCAAGCTGCTGCGGGTGCTGCAAGAGAAGCGGTTCGAGGCGGTCGGCTCGACGGAAACGATCGAAGCGGACGCGAGGGTGGTGCTGGCGACGAACCAGTCGCTGGAGAAGCTGATCGCCGAGGGGCTGTTTCGCGAGGATCTGTACTACCGGATCAACGTGGTCAAAATCGAGCTGCCCTCGCTTCGCGAGCGGCCCGGGGATATCCCGCTGCTGGCCAAGAAGTTCCTGGCACACTCGTGCGCCGAGGCGGGCAAGTTGATCGCCGGCTTCGATAGCGAATGCCTGAGGGCATTGGGTGGATACCGCTTCCCGGGCAACGTGCGCGAGCTTGAGAACATCATCGAACGGGCGGTGGTGCTCACGCAAAACCAGACGCTGACAACTGCGGACCTGCCAACTGCGGTCGCGGGCGGAGCGAGTACCACCGCTCCTGCGCCCGCAACAAGCGCGAGCGGCCCATGGTCGCCCGCGCCGCTGAGCGAATTGCTACGCGAGCCCGAGCGGGCGATCATTTTGCGCGCGCTCGAGGCCAACGACTGGAACCGCCAGCAGACCGCCGACGACCTGGCGATCAACCGGACAACGCTGTACAAGAAGATGCGTCAGCTGGGCATCGATGCTGAGCGGCTTGCGGGCTGACGCCTTCCACTATGCAGGGATGCGTTGAGAGATCAGTCGGCGCGTGCGTCTGCGGTGACGTTTTGCAGCGACCAGGCCGCGGTATCGACCTCGAAGAACAGCCGAATGACGTCGCCGTTGGCGGCATCGCCAAAGACGTTGAGCGAAACGCCGTTGGCTCCACCCTCGGCGACAGCGCTGGTGAGATTCGTCTCGGGGCGCGGCGACTCGGTGGACAACGCCTCCGTGAGGTTGGAGGTGGTCCATGTAAGACCCTCGGCCTCGCGCGCGGGCGACCACCAGTAGATAACCACCTCGCCCGCGGCATCGAGCCCGGCGACGTTGAGCCCACCCCAAGGCGCGACGTAACTGGTGATGGAAGATGGATCGAGCGCGGGGCCATCGGCAATAGCGGAGAGATCAGAGAACACCCAGTCCGCGCCGAACTGCGGCACCCACCAGCTCACGACGAGCGAGCCGTCAGCATCGATGCCCGCGATGTTGATCCCGTTCCACGAGGTGAGGTACGCGGTGAGTCCGCCGCTGATGGGCAGCGCACCGGTGATCTCGCTGAGGTTGTTGGCCCACCAGATGCTGCCGCCGTTGCCGCTCCATACGGCCCAGATATCGCCCGCAGCATCGAGCCCGATGATGTTGAGCCCGTTCCATGCGGTGACGTAACTGGTGAGCGGCGAGACGATGGCGGGCATGTCCACGTTCTTGGGCGTGAGCTGGCTGTCGGCGATGTTGTCGAACTCCCAACGCTCGAGCCCGCTGAGCAGCGGGTCCTGGATGTTGGTGTAGGTGACCATCGCGCCATCGCTGGCGAGGCCGGCGATGTAGACCTCGCCTGTCGTCTCGAAGAAGACGGTGAGGTCGCCCGCGATGTTCTCCGCCCCGGCGAGTTCTGCGGTGAGGTTGCGAACGTGCCATGTCTTGTCATCGCTGCGCCGGTAGGAATAGAGCCCATCGACGGTGGACGTTGCCGCGTGGAGCTGGCCATCGACGGGGTCGATCCAGACCTCGAAGTCGAGCGTGGGCGCGGTCTGGGTGTTGGTGCCGGTGGCCAGAGCAATCAGGTCGGCGACAAACCAGGTCTCGCCGCGAAGATCGAACGCGAGCGGTTCGTCGTTGATGTTGCGGCCGCCCACACCGATGAGCGCGGTCACGGGCTCGTTGCCCCCAC
>CAYGSG010000029.1:0-33104 GCA_964352615.1 uncultured Phycisphaeraceae bacterium | reverse complement strand
GGCGTGTACATGAATCCTGTCAGCTTTTACTATATCGCTGATCCCACTGGATCGCATGTGCAGCACATCGTGTCCGAGATTCACAACACGCCGTGGGGCGAAAGACACTGCTATGTCCTGAATGTCCCTGGCGATGCGGGCAAGCACGCATCCGAGCATCGCTTTCCGAAAGAGTTCCACGTATCGCCGTTCATGCCGATGGATCAGCAGTACCGCTGGCGGTTCTCAGAACCCGGGTCCAGACTGCTGGTGCACATGGAAAACATCGAGCAGCAGCAGTCGGTCTTCGACGCAACGATGGTGCTAAATCGCTCGCCCATCTCCCAGGCCTCGCTGTCGCGGGTCCTGGCCCGCTACCCACTGATGACCACCCAGGTGCTCGCCGGTATCTATTACAACGCAGCCCGATTGTGGCTCAAGCGTGTCCCATTTCATCCACACCCTGATCGTGCCCATTGAGATGGAGCTGCTTGACATGCCCCACCCGTCCATCACATCGCTCGGTTCCGCCCGGCAGCGCACCGCATCATCACCATCGGCGCTCGCTGCGTGGTGCAAACGGCTCGTTACCGCAAAGCTCGACCAGGTAGGATCGGGCGTCATCGTCCTCGATGATCGCGGTCATGTTAGTCGCCACGGCGACCCCAGCCAAGGCCCTGAAGTACACATCAGAGTGCTCGATCAGAGGTTCTTTGCCAGATGCGTGACGAAAGGCACCCTCGGCTTCGCCGATGCATACATCCAAGGCTTCTGGACCACCGACGACTTGCCCGGCCTGCTCAGGCTGTTCGTGCGGGACATCAACACCGCACGCAAGGCCCGCAGCGGAATCGCCAGCGCCGCCGCCGTAGCTCAGCGTGTCGCCCATCGCATCCGCAGCAACACACTCTCGGGAAGCCGGAGCAACATTGCGGCCCACTACGACCTCGGGAATGATCTGTTCGAGGCCATGCTCGATCCAACAATGACCTACTCCTGCGGCATTTTTGAGTCGCCCCAAGCCTCGCTCCAACAGGCATCACAAGCTAAGCTCGATACCATTTGCTCCAAGCTCTCGCTGACACCAGCAGACCGCGTCGTTGAGATCGGTACGGGCTGGGGCAGCTTCGCGATCCATGCCGCGCGCCACTACGGCTGCCACGTCACAACGACAACCATTTCCCAGGAGCAGCACGACCTCGCGAGCGAGCGGGTCCGTGCCGTAGGCCTGAACGATCGCATCGATCTGCGGATGACCGACTATCGCGATCTCCAGGGTCAGTACGACAAACTCGTGTCGATCGAAATGATCGAAGCCGTAGGCCATAACAACCTCGGCCGCTTCTTTCGGACCTGCTCCGATCTCCTTCGCCCGGGCGGCGAGATGCTTTTGCAGGCCATCAGCATGCCCGACAACGCCTACCCGCAATACCTCAAGAACGTCGACTTCATCCAGCAGTACGTCTTCCCGGGGAGCTGCTGCCCATCACCCGGAGCCATCGCGGAGGCCATTGCTTCTTCCAGCGATCTCAAGGCCATCCATCTCGAGGATATCACGCCGCACTATGTGCGCACGCTGCGCGCATGGCGTCACAACTTCGAACAGAACACCGCGGGCCTCTGCTCGTCCAAATACAACCAGCAGTTCCGCCTCATGTGGGAGTACTACTTGGCGTACTGCGAGGCAGGGTTTGCCGAGGAGTACATCGCCACGGTCCAGATGAAGCTACGCAAACAAGGCATCGTCCTGAACAGCGCGAGCGTTACCGTATGAAGACCAAGCTGATCAACTTCGCACTGTTTCAAGCAGGCTGGTTCGCTTGTGTGCTGGGCGCAGCCCAGGGATACCCGTGGCTCGGAGTGCTCGTTGTTGGCGTGGTTGCGCTCATCCATCTCCGGTTCTTCCGCCGCAGAAGGTCCGAAGCGGCCTTGCTCATCGCGGCTCTGATGGGAGGCGCTGCCGCCGATCTTGCGGTCGTGCAACTGGGGTTCATGAGTTTCCCAGAGCACGCACAACTCGGCTGGCTGGTCCCGTTGTGGATGCCCATGATGTGGGTGAACTTTGCCATGACCCTGCATCTCTCGATGCGCTGGATGCTCGGCCGCTACGCCATCGGCGCGCTCTTTGGCGGGTTGGGAGGACCACTCGCGTACTACACGGGAGCCAAGCTCGGCGCGATCGAACTCACAGCCCCGCTCTGGCTGTCGCTCTCGGCTATCGGGGTCCAGTGGGCTGTCGCCATGCCGGTACTCATCAAGATCGCATTGGCCATCTCCAAGACTGAAGCCATCTCCAACTTCTCAACCAATCGTGACCATCAGAAAGCCTCGTCATGAACATCTGGGTACTCATCGGCGCAGCGTGGGCCGGCATGGTCGTCGTGATGCTCGCGTTGTGGATGGTCCAACGGCGCACCCACAACGCCGGCATCGTTGATATCGGGTGGTCCTTCGGGGCCGCGATCTGCGCGGCATGGTTCGCATGGGGAGCCGAGGGAGACGCCATGCGGCGCACGGTCGTTGCCGCCATGGCCCTCGTATGGGGCGCCCGGCTTGGCGTGTACTTGCTGGTCCGCTTGCGAGACGGCCGCGAGGACCGCCGATACGCCGCGATGCGCGCCAAGTGGGGCGATCGAACCCAGAGCTACATGTTTCTTATCTTCCAAGTGCAAGCCTTCTGGGCCGTGCTCTTCGCGCTTCCCATGCTCGTGGCGGCTTCTAACAACGAGACGGGGCTGCGGTGGTACGACGCGCTCGGAGTGGCACTCTGGGTCGTCTCCATGAGCGGCGCGTCGCTCGCGGATCGACAACTGCATAGGTTCAGAACCAATCCAGAGAATCAAGGCAAGGTATGCACCGACGGGCTGTGGCGGTACTCGCGGCACCCGAACTACTTCTTCGAATGGTTGCACTGGTGGGCCTACGTCGCCATAGGACTTGCTGGCACGTTCGGCTGGTTGTCGCTGCTCGGACCGGCCGTCATGCTCTTCTTCCTCCTGAAGGTCACCGGTATCCCCATCACCGAACGGGCGCTTGTCGAATCGCGAGGCGACGCGTACCGCGAGTACCAACGAACCACCAGTGCCTTCATCCCATGGCCGCCCAAGCAAAGCAGCGGCGCGAACATCGACAACGACAGGAGCGAAGAATGACCCTCGCGAGCCTTGGCATCTGGGCGGCCGAGCGCCGACTGCTCCCCGACTCGCTGGTAAGAGCAGGCATGCGAAGGCTTTGCGCCAGACGCCTCGATCAAATCGGTGCATCGGGCTCCACGACCCATACCGATCCCGAGGCGCTGGAAGTCTTTGCCGCACAGATGCGACAAGGCCCCGTCGCGCCCGTTCCCGAGCAGGCCAACAAGCAGCACTACGAGGTCCCGGCAGCGTTCTACGCACTCGCCCTGGGAAAGCACAAAAAGTACAGCAGTTGCTACTGGGCCGACGACACAACAACCCTCACAGACGCCGAGGAGCACAGCCTTCGCACAACCTGTGAGCGAGCCGGCCTGCAAGACGGCATGGACGTACTTGAATTGGGGTGCGGCTGGGGGTCGCTCACGCTTTGGATGGCCGCTGCCTTTCCGCACGCACGAATCACAGCGGTCTCCAACTCCGCGAGCCAGCGCGCGTTCATCATAAAGACAGCAACAGAACGCAACCTCAAGAACATCACGGTCGTCACCCGCGACATGAACGACTTCACCACCGAACAACAGTTCGACCGAGTGGTATCGATCGAGATGTTCGAGCATATGAGAAACTACCAGGAACTTCTCCGCCGCATCAGCACATGGCTTCGCCCGGGCGGCAGGCTATTCGTCCACATCTTTGCCCATCGCTCGCGCCCCTATGAGTTTGCCACGCAGGGTGACGAGGACTGGATGGCCAAGCATTTCTTCACCGGCGGCATCATGCCGTGCCAGCAAATATTCAACGCCTTCGAACAGCACATGGTCGTCGAAAACGCATGGACCTGGGACGGCACCCATTACCAGAAAACCGCCGAGGCTTGGCTCCAAAACCTCGACAACGCCCGAGCACAAGCGGCCCAGACGCTCGCCTCAGCAAACCCTTCAACACCAGCAGCGCTGCAAGTCAACCGGTGGCGGATGTTCTTCATGGCGTGCGCCGAGACCTTTGGATACAACCACGGCGCGGAGTGGCTCGTGGCACACTACCTGCTCGCGCCTCTCGCTGAAGCCTCTCCACGAGCGCACGCCAAGGACCCATCATGAGGGCCTTGGCTGCGGTTGGTATCGTTGGCCTGCTCGCCATGGTCGCGGCGTTGCTCTACGGGTTCTCCAACGGCAACGGTTGGTCAGAGCTCAAGCAACTCCTGGACTACCCCTGGTTCCGGGTCACGATCATCGATGTCTATGTCGGCCTCGCGCTCTTTGCCTGCTGGATCGCTTCTCGCGAAACCCTGCCCCGCGCCGCGTGTTGGATCATCGCGCTAGCGATGCTCGGCAACCTCACCGCATGCATCTACCTCTTGCGAGCCATACACCTTGATCGGCGTGGCCAGCGACCGCTGCTTGGTTCGGCTCAAAAAGCTGGTGGCTGACCTCGCTCGGATATAGCGATGCTGCAGGAATTGTGACATCATGTAACTTCTGAGCCCACACAGGAACGTGTGACGGCCGGTGTGCTACTTGATCGCTTTGGCGTCTCCAAGTGGCGGGCGTACAAGGCCTTGAAGCGGCTGGATGCGTCGCAGTGGTGCCTTCCTATGGTGCTCGATGACAAGTCGCCGCTGACGCAACGGATCCGTGACCGTCGGCAACGAGATAGATGTGACGCAGGGGTCTGCGATCTGCGAAGCAGATGACAACATCGCATTCACTGAGCACCCCTTGGAGATCGACGGCTTGGTCAATCCGTTAGGATGGTCCCTAAGTGGGTGGATTCTGCAGGCTCTTTCTGTAAGACGGGAAGCGCTTTCGAGCATTGCTATGTAGAACCCGACCGACGGTCATATCCGGTTCGTCAGAACGCCGAGCAGATATTGCTTCGCCCTGACGCCGCAGGCCTGGCCATGGCATAGATTGATGGCACACGGATCATTGGGCGGGATAGCGGCGTGCGTCGCGTCTGCATCTTCGATGCTGCGTGCGATCAGGCTCAGTGGACCGATGCGCTATGCTGTGACCGAGTGAACTTCATCAACGCGCGGCTGGCAAGCCTGTACGAACTCCGCAACCCGGCGTCAGGGCGACCTCTGGCTGGTGGAAACGTCTGAGGAGGATGAGAGAGCCCCACGCTGATTGCTCCTTGCCCGTTGGACTTACTATCCTGTTCAGATGATCGACCGAATCGGTCCATTCCAGATAGTGCGAGAGCTCGGCCGGGGCGGCATGGGAGTGGTGTACCTCGCGACAGACACACGACTGGACCGCGAAGTGGCGATCAAGTCGCTCCCGCCCGGACTCGCCACGGACCCCGCGCGTCTCGAACGCTTCGAGCGTGAGGCGAAGACCCTCGCGAGCCTGAACCATCCGAACCTCGCGGGTATTTACGGTGTCGAGGAGCAGGACGGCGCCAAGTACCTTGTGCTGGAGTACGTCGAGGGTGAATCGCTTGCCGATCGGCTCGATCAGGGACCGGTTCCGGTGGATGAAGCGATTGAACTTGCGGTGCAGATCGCCGCGGGTGTCGAAGCCGCGCACGAGGCGGGGGTCATTCATCGTGACCTGAAGCCAGCCAACATCGTCGTCACGCCCGACGGGAATGCCAAGGTGCTCGACTTTGGCCTGGCCCGCACGGAAGAGGGCGGCCAGTCGTCGACGGGTGCGCTCGACAGCCCGACGATGACGAGTCCCACGCCGCAGCATTCGCCGACGATCGCCGGCGCAATCCTCGGCACGGCCGCGTACATGAGCCCCGAGCAGGCCAGAGGCCGACGCATCGACAAACGCACCGACATCTGGTCTTTCGGAGTCGTCCTCTACGAGATGCTCGTCGGATCAAGCCCCTTCTACGGCGAGACCGCGACGGACTCGATCGGGGCGGTCTTGCACAAGGACTTGGATCTCAATCGGCTCCCACTCGGCACACCGGCGAACGTCCGGCGTGTGCTGTCCCGATGCCTCGTCCGCGATAAGAATCTCCGCTATCGCGACATCGGTGACGTCAAGGTCGAGTTGTTGACCGTCGAAACATCACCCATCGCAGAGCCATCGGCCGCGTCCGATCGTGGACGGTCCGGCGTGCTCCTCGGAATCGCGACGGCCATGATCGCGGTGCTCGCGGGGATCAGCGTCTGGGCGCTTAGTCGCAGCACGCCTGCGACGGCCGAGCCTGTCGTGCGCCTCACGATCGCGTCGCCCCACAACGCGAGTCTTCGGCTCTCGGGCGATCTCGGCGGCCCCGCGGTGCTGTCGCGTGACGGCACACGCGTCGCGTTTGTGGCGACGCGTGAGGGAGAGTCCAGGCGGGTTTGGCTGCGGGACCTCGCGAAGGCCGAGGTGGTCGAACTCCAAGGCACCGAACAGGCGTTGTTCCCGTTCTGGAGCCCCGATGGACGCCACGTTGGGTTCATCACCCCGAACGCGCTGATGAAGCATGACACGGTCAGCGGCACCACATCGCGCATCAGTGACGGCGGCCAAGGCCGGGGTGGGGCATGGACCGACGATGGTCGCATCATCTTTACGCCCAGATTCCGCGGCGGGATCTTCATTGTCGATGCCGAAGGCGGCGATCCTGAACCACTCACCATCGTTGATGATGGTCTTCATACGAGCCACCGCTGGCCGGTCATGATCCCGGGCACCGACCAGTTTCTCTACCTCGCGGTCTCCGCGCGACCCAACGAGCAGGCAAACAACGGCGTGTATCTCGCGAGCCTGAGCGATCCAAACAATTCAACACGTGTGATGGCGAGCGACTACAGCGCCATCTTTGCCGACGGTCACCTGGTCTTCGTGCGCGATGGCGCCCTGCTCGCGCGTCCCTTTGATCCCGAATCGGGCGAGCTTACCAGAGAATCCAGTCTGCTTGCACGTGATGTACAGCCTGACATCTCCACCTGGCACGGCCAATTCTCGGTCAGCCCCGCAGGGGTTCTGGTGTACGGCGCAAAATCACCCATCTCTGGCGGTCAGTCTTTGTCCACGCAGGGCTACTCCTTCGACATGAACGGCGATCGCATCACGGCGTTTGATTACGACGGCCGTGAGACCACGGCGTACGCCATCGACACGCCGATCCGGTACATGGCCCAGAACCGGGCAGGCACGATGCTTGCGACCGAACAGATCGGTGACGACGGGTTCATCGACCTCTGGCTGCACCCGACGAGGTTCGTGGTTGATCTCGACAACCAGGACCCGGTCGCGGCGGCAGCGTTCGACGCGCGGCCGCGCCGTTTCACGTCGCTGCCGGGGGGTGAGGTCGCGCCAACCTGGTCGCCCGACGGCACCGAGATCGCGTTCCGATGGGACGGCGACGACACGCATCCTCGCGGGATCTATCGCAAGCGCATCGGCGACGGCAGTGTCACACTCGTGCGGGACAACGAGGGCGGCGACGACCATCCTGTCGACTGGACGATGGACGGCAAGTACCTGATCGTGGTCTCTGGGACATTGCTGATCAGCGAGTTCAACGACATCTGGGCGGTGCCGCTCGATGGCGGCGAACGGATCCCTCTTGTGACCGATCCCGGGGTAGATGCCGGTGCCAGGGTTTCCATGGACGGGCGCTGGCTCGCGTACACACGGATCGAGGATGGGCGATGGGAGATCCGAGTCATCCCCTTCGCACCGGCGTGGCCCGAGCACCTCCGCGATCGCCAGTGGGTCATCTCGCAGGTCAGCGGCATTCACCCCCGCTGGAGCCCCGAGGGCGACGAACTGTTCTATGTCGATCAGGACGCCGACCTCTGGGCCGTCGATGTCAACACGACCGGCGACTCGTTCGTCTTCTCAGTCCCGAGGGTGCTGTTCAGAACGCCCTGGGACGTCGGTCGGTCCTTCGCACCCACCCCGGCCCGCGTCGGGGGCGGCAACCACTTCCACTTTGTCGACAGCGGTACCGAGGGCGACACGCCGATCGCGGTCATCCTGCGCTGGCAGCGGTTGCTCAGCGGCGAGTAGCGCCCTCATTCGTCCCCTTTATTCGTCCCGGCTGAGCTGCGCCCGAAGCCTGTTCATGGAAACGCACCGCCAAGGCCTCTTCAGAACCCGAAGCCGTCAACTGCATCAAACACGCCGGGTACACGCTACATCAGAGATGAGGACGCTTGAGATCGCGACCAAGCCAGGCCAACGCTTAGTTTGTAGGAAGGTCGAAGCGATCGAGCATCATCACCTTGGTCCAAGCAGCCACGAAGTCTTTGACCATCCGCTCGTGCCCATCGTCCGCGGCATAGACCTCCGCAACAGCGCGAAGCTGGGAGTTCGAGCCGAAGATCAGGTCGCAGCGGGTCGCGGTGTACTTCGTCTCGCCCGTGGCGCGGTCCTTGATGAAGAAGCCCATCTCCAGCTTGTCGGCCGGAACCCACTCATAGTCCATGCTGGTGAGCACTCGGAAGAAATCGTTGGTGAGCTGGCCGGGGCGTTCGGTGAAGACGCCGTGCTTGGAGTGGTCGAAGTTCTGCTCCAGCACACGCAATCCGCCGACGAGCACGGTCCACTCGGGTGCTGATAGCGTGAGCAGTTGTGCACGGTCGAGGAAGATCCGCTCTGGCGGAACATTGAAGCCCACTTCATGGTTGTAGTAGTTGCGGAAACCATCCGCCACGGGTTGAAGCCAGTCGAAGCTCTCCGCATCGGTATGCTCATCCGTCGCGTCGGTTCGGCCCGGCGTGAACGGGACATCGATCTCAATTCCGGTGTCCTTCGCAGCCTTCTCAAGCGCGGCGCAACCGCCGAGCACGATCAGATCTGCCAGTGAAACTTTTTTGCTGCCACTCTGTGAACTGTTGAACGCTCCTTGAACCTCCCCCAGAGCGTTCAACACAACGCGGAGTTCTTCAGGACGATTGACCGCCCAGCTGCGCTGCGGTTCGAGCGCGACGCGTGCCCCGTTGGCCCCGCCCCGCTTGTCGGAATCGCGGTAATTCGAAGCCGCCGACCACGCAGCCGACACCAGCCCCGAAACAGACACACCCTTGCCCATGATCGCCTGCTTGAGGCTGGCGATGTCGGAGCCATTGATCAGATCGTGATCGAGAGCGGGGATCGGATCCTGCCAGATCAGATCTTCGCTGGGTACTTCGGGGCCGAGGTAGCGCGACTTGGGACCCATGTCGCGGTGGGTGAGCTTGAACCACGCGCTTGCGAAGCAGTCGGAGAAGTAGTCGAAATCCTCGATGAATCGCTCGCAAATCTTCCGGTACTCCGGGTCAACCTTGAGGGCCAGGTCGGTCGCAAGCATCATGAGGTCGTTCATCTGGCCGTCGATGTGGGCATCGGGAGTCTTGGGCGCATCAGTGGCTTTGGGCTTGTACTGGATGCCGCCGGCGGGGCTTTTGGTGAGCTCCCAGTCGTACTTGAAGAGGTTCTCGAGGTAGGCGTTGTCCCACTTGGTGGGCTCGGGCGTCCACGCGCCCTCGATGCCGCTGGTCATCGCGTATTCGGCGAAGCCCGTACCTTCGGCGTTTTGCCATCCAAGGCCCATCGCCTGGATGGGAGCGCCCTCTGGTGCGGGGCCGATCTTGTCACTGCTGACCATGCCGTGGCTCTTCCCGAAGGCGTGCCCGCCGGCGATGAGTGCAACGGTTTCTTCGTCATTCATGGCCATGCGAGCGAAGGTTTCGCGGATATCGCTGGCGGACGAGACAGGGTCGCCGTCGCGGCGGGGTCCCTCTGGATGGACATAGATAAGCCCTTGGAAGCTGGCACCCAGCGGGTTCTCCAGGTCGTAGTTCGCGTCGCCGGGTTCCCCGACCCATCGCTTGGTGCGGGTGACCATCTCGCCCGAGGTGCTGGTGCTTTCGGCGACGCTCTTGCCGTCCCAGAACTCGGAGCCGAAGTAGATGCCCCGGTCCGGCTCCCATGTGTCGATGCGGCCGCCGCCGAAGCCGAAGGTCTTGAAGCCCATGATCTCGAGCGCGCAGTTGCCCGTGAGGATCATGAGGTCGCCCCACGAGAGGGCAGCGCCGTACTTCTGCTTGATGGGCCACATGAGTCGGCGCGACTTATCGATGTTGCCGTTGTCGTCCCAGGAGTTGGTCGGGGCAAAGCGCTGCATGCCGGTGCCAGCACCGCCGCGGCCGTCGGCTATGCGATAGGTGCCAGCGGCATGCCACGCCATACGGACCATCTGCGGGCCGTAGTGGTCGTAGTCGGCGGGCCACCAGTCTTTCGAGTCGGTCAGCATCTGCTTGATGTCGGCTTTGAGCTGCGTGTAGTCGAGGCGCTGAAAGGACGACGCGTAGTCATAATCACCGAGCGGGTTGGCCTGCGGCGGATTCTGGTGTAAGAGTTCGACCTGCAGGCGGTTGGGCCACCAGTCATCGATCTGGGGCGCCGAACCCAGAGCGCCACCGATGCGCGTGCCGCGGAACGGACACTTGGAGAGCCCTTCGGGATTGTGGTCTGTTTTCTGTGCCATCGGGTGGTTCCCTCCTGTGCGCGAATCGGCTTGTACTGAGTGCAGCGAGAACCACTCTAGTCAAGCGTCCTCGTTAGCAGGCAGCACAGCCGTGCCTGCCCGCAACCCGAACAGCGCTTCGTTCGCGGTGATCGCCCCGATCGCTCCATCGCTTGATGGTGATGCGAGATTCTCTCGTGGTTCTACGAGATTGTCACGTGTCCAAGCCACAAAGACCCGTGTCAGCGCCGCGCTGACACGGGGCAGAACCATTCTGACACGGGTCCATGCCGCATTGACACAGCGCATCGCCGCGTGGCCATGCCTTCCAAGAGCTATCTCGCCACGGAATGCTCCATAAAAGGGCGGAGATGGAGCAGTACCGGGCGTTTATCGAGCGAATACCAGCGTGCATGGGGCATCGGGCGGCCCGCAAGCCGCGTGAACGCGGACAAACAGCCCTCAAGCCGGACCCGCCGCCCCGCAGCGCTCACTTCTCCCCATCGGGCCCGAACCGCATGGGAGCGCAACAGGACGAACGCAAACGGGCCGCCCCTGGCAAGGGACGGCCCGTGTTCATTTGGTCATGTCGGACACCAGCGCTCAGCGGCGACGGCGAGCGGCGGCCAGACCGCCGAGGCCGAGCATCGCGGCCGAAGCCGGAGCGGGGACGTAGTTGATCGTGCCGCTGAAGACGCGCGGGGAGAAACCGGCACCGCTGAAGATCGAGCCCGCACCGGAGCCGCCAGCCAGAGCGAGATCAGCGTTGGCGAAGTTCTGCACGGGCGGGTTGCCACCGGTGCCGGTGTAGGCGATACCGCCGGTATCGGTGTTGAACAGCGCGATGCCGGTGACCTGGCCAGCGGTCAGGCTGAAGTCGGCAAAGTCGAGGTCCACGAGGAACCCGAACGTGCCGCCGGAGGTGCCGCTCACGATGCCGCTGGCCGAGCCAACGAGGTTCCAGCCCGCTGCCGAACCCTCTGCACCGACGGACGTGCCAACGCGGGTGTAAAGCTCGAAGGAGACGGACGTGCCGGTCGCTGCGAACGAGCTGGTGACGAGGTCGGTGACCGTCAGGTCGGCAGGGCCCGCAGTGAGGTCGAAGTACACGCCCGCGCCACCGCCGGACAGACCGTTATTGTTGGGGTCGGTGGACAGGCTCTGGGCCGAGGCCGAAGCGGCGACACAGCTACCAACGAACGCGCAAAGAATCATCGTCTTCATATCTGATCTCCTTGGCCCGGTGCTGGCAGAACGCCAGCGGACCATCTCTCACGGATCTCCGGCTGGGTGCCGCGCGGCATCCAAGCCATTCACTCACTCGAAGCAGTCTAAGCCGAGCCAAGCGCCAGCACAAGAAAAATCGTGAAGCAACGGCTCGGTATCGGGTTCTTCTCAGGGGATTAACGCAAGGCTAATGGCCGATAACTGGATTGGCCTTGCACCCAGGCCGCTCCCAGCCATCGGTCTGGCTGGGAAGCGGCCTGTGATGATCCAATGAAGATGCGGCAGGGTGCCCAACTGCTGGGCCTTGGAGTCAGTTACCCCAGTCGAGGCGGGTGGCCTGATCACCGATACGGAAGCCGAACCCGCCGGGCTCGAAGACCTTGCGGCCGCTGCGGTCGATGATCGAAAGGTCGTCCTTGGTCAGTTCGAAGGTGATCGTCTTCGACTCGCCCGCCTCGAGCGCGACCTTGTCGAAGCCTTTGAGCCTTTGCACGTGCGGCGTGACCGAAGCGTATTCGTCGCTGACGTAGAGTTGCACGACCTCGTGTCCATCACGATCGCCCGTGTTGGTGACGGTGACTTCGACGGTAAGGGTTTCACCCTTGTTCCACACACGCATGCCCGAGTAGCCATAGGTGGTGTAGGCCAGGCCGCTGCCGAACTCGTAGAGCGGGCGCTGGGCGCCGTTGGCGAAGACTTCGGGCGAGCCCTCGGACCACTTGCGGTCGTAGGTGACGACCGAGCCGTTATGGCGGGGGTAGGTGAAGGGCAGCCGGCCGCTTGGGTTGAGTTCACCCGCGAGCACTTCGGCTAGAGCTTGCGGCCCGAACGGGCCGGGCTGGCCCAGCCAGACGACGGCGGCGGCGCCGGCGTCGACCTCGGTGAACAGGCGAGGGCGGTTCACGATCAATACGAGCACGACGGGCTTACCGGTGTCTATGGCGGCTTGAGCGAGCGCGAGCTGGGCGGGTTCAAGCTCGAGTTCGAGGATGTCGCCCGGGCCTTCGGTCGAGGGCGGCTCGCCGAGGCAAACCACGATGGCGTCTGCGTCGGCTGCGGCCGAGGCGACGGCGGCGAGGTCGATCTCCTCATTGAACGAAGCGCCGGGAACGTACGACACGTTGGCCGCGCCGAACTGCGTGCGGGCGGCATCGAGCACGGTGGGGGTATCGGGATAGAGCCCGGCCTCGGCGCCCTGCCACGAGAAGCTCCACGCGCCGTAGACGGGCGGCAGGGCGTCGGCGGTGGGGCCGGTGACGAGAATCTTCGAACCGGCTGTGAGCGGCAGCGATTCGTCGTTGTTCTTCAAGAGCACCACTCCCTCGCGGGCCGCGGCGAGGCTCGCATCGAGCGATGATTGCCTGCCGATGTGCTGAACGTGCTCGGGGCCGGAGATGGGCTGCTCGAACAGGCCGAGTTTGTCTTTGAGGCGAAGGATTCGGCGGACGGACAGGTCGATGCGTTCCTCGCTGATCGCGCCCTCGTTCACGAGCGCCACGATGTGGTCGGCAAAGTCGGTCTTGTAGGGCACCATCGACATGTCGATGCCCGCGAGGATCGCCTGACGGGTCGCTTCTTTTTCAGAGTCGGCGATCTTGTGAATCGTGTGCAGTTTGATCACGTCTTCCCAGTCGGTGACGGCGACGCCCTCAAAGCCCATGCGGTCACGCAGCAGACCTGTGAGGATCTCGTGGCTCGCGTGGACGGGCACGCCGTTGATCTCGCCGGAGTTGATCATCATGGTGTCGACGCCCGCGTCGATCATCGCCTGAAACGGCGGAGCGAACACATCAAGCAACTCGGCCATGCCGACCTGCGTGGGGGTGCGATCCTTGCCTGAGCGTGGCATGGAGTACGCGATGAAGTGCTTGCCGCACGCTGCGACATTGAGTTCGGCTTGCTGCTGGCCCTTGACGGACTCGGCGGCCATGATCGAAACGAGGTACGGGTCCTCGCCGAAGGTCTCGAAGTACCGCGACCAGAGCGGCTGGCGCGCCACATCGGCAACCGGCGAGAAGTTCCACGGGATGCCGACGGCGCGCGTTTCGAACGCGGTGACCTCGCCTGCGATGGTCGAGAGCGACGGGTTCCAGGTCGCGGCGAGGCTGATGTTCTGCGGGAAGATGGTCGCGCCGACGACGTAGTTCGCGCCGTGCACGGAGTCCACGCCGTACACGACGGGGATCTTGAGCCTGGTCTCCTCGGTGGCGATGGTCTGCACCGTAGTGATGATCTCGCGCCAGTACTCGGGGGTGAAGGCGGCATCGAACTGGTTGAGGATCGAGCCGACGTGGTCCTCGACGATGGCCTTGCGAACCGCCTCCACGTTGAGTTCGTGCTGGGTGTCGGTCCACTGGCGACCGGACGACAGAGCGCTGAGCGTGAGCTGTGTCATCTGCCCGGCCTTCTCCTCGAGCGTCATCTGATTAAGGAGTTCTTCGACGCGGTCCTGAGCCGTGGCGATTTCGGCAAGGCCAGCGGTAGTCGCGAGAGCGATCAAAGTACGAACAAACGAGGCGTTCATGGTGCGGTTCCTGTGGAAGTCGTCAAAAGTGCGAGGCGGGTGCCCGCAGCTGCGAAAGTGCTTTATACTCGCGATTCTATCAGTTGCTCGCGCTCAGGGCGCGGGCTCAAGGAAACGGAGCATCCCGATGCGCTCATGGTTGGCGAGTCTGTTGGTGGCGGTCGTCGCGGTGGCGGGGCTCGCGCCTGCGCAGGGACCGATCAAGGTGGAGATCGAGTTGACATCGGACGGGTACCGCCTGCTGAGGGGCGGCGAGCCGTACTTCATCAAGGGAGCGGGCGGCAATTCGCATCTCGAAGAGCTGGCAGCCGCGGGCGGCAACTCTTTCCGCACGTGGGGTCCAGAAGATGGCAAGCGGCTGCTCGACGAGGCTGAACGGCTCGGTCTGACGGTGACGCTTGGTATCTGGATCGGGCATGAACGCCACGGGTTTGATTACTCCGATCCGGAACAGGTCGAGGCACAACGAAAGATGGTCGAGACGGTGGCCCGCGAATTCAAAGACCATCCGGCGCTGCTGATGTGGGGCCTCGGCAACGAGGTGGCGCTGCTCGGTGAGCCTCGCAAGTTGTTTCCTGAGGTCGAGCGGCTTGCCAAGATCATCAAGTCGATCGATCAGAACCATCCGATCATGTGCGTGATCTCGGGCAGTTCAACAGAGAAGCTCACGGCGATGATGGAGCTGTGTCCGAGCGTCGATGTCATCGGTATCAACCAGTACGGCGATGCGGCCGACGTGCCCGAGGCGCTCGACCACGCGGGCTACACCGGGCCGTACGTGCTCACGGAGTACGGCCCGCGTGGCTGGTGGGAATCGCCCAAGACCTCGTGGGGCGCGCAGATGGAACCCACTAGCGCGGAGAAGGCCGAGCAATACGCCCACTCGCACGAGATGGCCGTGCTCCGCAGGCCCGAGCAGTGCTTCGGGTCGTACGTGTTCTTGTGGGGGCAGAAGCAGGAAGCGACGGCGACGTGGTTCGGCATGTTCCTTGAAGACGGCTCCAAGACGCCGGTCGTTGATGTCATGCACCGGTTCTGGACGGGCGAAGAGCCGTCCAACCGCGCGCCGGTGGTCAGCGGGATCGTGTGCCCGGCGGCGTTCAACGAATTGGAGCCAGGCCAATCGTTCGCGGCATCGGTTGATGTGGCCGACGCGGACGATGATCCGCTGCGCGCCGAGTGGGTCATCATGGCCGAGTCCACCGACCGCCGAATGGGCGGCGACGCCGAGAGCAAGCCACCCGCGTTCCCCGATCTGACGGTCCACAAGGCACTCAAGGGGGCACGGTTCGTCGCGCCGAGCAAGCCCGGTGCTTATCGGCTGTATGTGACGGTGTACGACCAGTGGGGCCACGCCGGGGTAGCCAACCTGCCGTTCTATGTCCGTGACGGGGGCCGCTGAGTGCCATTCCACACAATCCATGCTTGCCGTGCATCCGTTGACGGGTGAGACGCGAAAGGAAGAACTATGAGAACCCACCTCTGGGCTGCCGCTGTCGTTGCATCATCTGGCCTTTCGGCCTCGGCACAGACCCTCATCTGGTCGGACGAGTTTGATACCCTCGACACGACCGTTTGGCAGCCGATGATCGGCGATGGCTCGGCCTTCGGCATCGCCGGCTGGGGCAACAACGAGTTGCAGTACTACACGGGCAGGCCTGAGAACGTTCGCGTGGAGAACGGCGAACTCGTGATCGAGGCACGCCGGGAATCGATCGGAGGCAAGCAGTACACATCCGCTCGGCTTCGCACGATCAACAAGGTCGACATCCGTTACGGCCGGTTCGAAGCGCGAATCAAAATACCCGCGACGCAGGGCATCTGGCCCGCGTTCTGGATGCTCCCCACCAACTCGCCCTACGGGGGGTGGCCCATGAGCGGCGAGATCGACATTATGGAAGCCGTCAACCAGGCTTCCTCGCTCCACGGCACGCTCCACTTTGGCAATCCCTGGCCGCAGAATGCCTCGCAGACACGCGTCATTGCCAGTCCAAGTTCGTGGGCGAATGACTACCACGTCTACCGCGTGGATTGGTACCCCAATCGTTTTGTGTGGGCGGTCGATGATGTCATCTACGGCGTGATCTACCAAAACAACTGGTTCACGCCCGCCTCTTCGGCTCCGGGCGCTCCGTTCGATCAGCCCTTCCACATGCTGCTAAATGTCGCGGTGGGGGGCAACTGGCCCGGCTCGCCCAATGGCTCTTCCGTCTTGCCGCAGCAGATGCGAGTGGACTACGTGCGTGTCTACGACCTCGGTGACACGGGCGGTACGCAGGGCCCGTTTGGTGGTCAGCCGCACGCATTGCCGGGCGTGGTCCAAGCAGAGGACTACGACACCGGCGGAGCGGGCGTCGCTTACAACGACACGGACACCGCCAACAACGGCGGGGCGTATCGGCCCGGCGAAGCCGTAGACATCGAGCCCACCGCGGGCGGCGGGTTCAATGTGGGTTGGTTGCGCACGAGCGAATGGATCGAGTACACCGTCGATGTGCAGGCCGACGGTCCGCAGACCTACATGGTCGAGTCTCGCGTCGCATCCCCCAACGCGGGGGGGGCTTTCCGTCTCGAGTTCACGGACGGCGACGGCACCGTGCAGACCCCCACGCAGGGCGTGCCCAACACCGGCGGCTGGCAGAACTGGACGACCGTGAGCCAGAGCATCACGCTGGAGCCGGGCGAGCAGGTCATGCGGTTCGTTTTCCTTGGCGGCGAGCCGCAGTCGTTCAATATCGACTCCTTGACCTTCACCGCCCCGCCCTGTCTGGGCGACATCGCCGACGCGTTCGGGACGCTTGGCCCCGATGGCGAAGTCGCGTTCGGCGACTTCTTGGCCCTGCTCGGCCTGGTGGGGCCATGCCCGGGCATGGTGCCTGGCTGTCTGGGCGATACCGCAGATGATTTCGGAACGATCGGCTCTGACGGACAGGTTTCGTTCGGTGATTTTCTCGCGATGCTCGGTGTTATTGGTCGTTGTCCGTGACGCGGATTCCAACGAAATGGGCCCGATTTATTCTTGAAATGGCAAGTGCTTTCGTGATTCAGTGTGTCGATTCAGTGTGTTTCACTGAGCAGTCTCGTAGTGTGTGACAACTCTCTCAAGTGGGAAACTCACGCGAGAAAATATTCGCTGCTACAGCGCGGGAAATATATCTGCTGAACCGATTTATCTTCAGGTTCATCGCTCTTGCCCGTTGACGAAGTGACCGAGCGCTGTCATTCTGACAGCAGGCGGGCCAAGCGGTCGCCGAAAGGACATCAACATGCACAGACGGCGCAGCCGATCGTTCGATACCAACAGCCCCGCTCGCACGAATTGCACAAGGGCTTTCACACTGATCGAGTTGTTGGTGGTCATCGCGATCATCGCGCTGCTCATCGGCATCTTGTTGCCTGCGCTGGGCAAGGCACGCAACGCCGCGCGTCAAGCGGTGAGCCTCGCCAACATCCGTCAACTCACGACCGCGAACATCATGTACGCGAACGACTTTGACGACTGGTTCCCGGTCAACTGTTCCATTGATCCGAACAACCCGAACGCGTTGGACCCCGATGATGGGCTCGCGCCCAAGCGGTGGTTCGATGATGTCGTCCTAGGCCGGTACATCGAGAGCACCGACGGCAGCGACTTCGGCTTTAACCCTTCTGGCAACCTCCGTTCGACCGTTGGTGGAACCGTGATGGTGAACCCTGCACATCCGCAGCCCGCGGCCCGGTCTTACGCCATGAACTACTGGGCTTCGTCCTACATTCGCTTTACGGTCAGCGGCACGCCTGGCAATGGTGGAAGATTCAATCGGATCGTCAGGCCAGGAGACTTCGGGAGTCTCGATAGCCAGAAAGGTCGGCAGTTCAAGGCATCGGCTGACTTTAGTTCACGCCTCATGCTCATCAGTGACGCTTGGGCCCAGTACTGGAAAGATGACGACGGGGACGGCGAGTTCAAGGCGGTCACAATTGAGAGCGTGGGCGCCTGGGGCACACCTGGTCAGCGATTCGGCTCCGACGAGAGCTTTGACTACCGTGATCTATTCAAATGGGCCGGAACGCAGAATACGGCGAACCCGGAATACCGCGCCGGTCCCAGTCCTCGCAGTTATATCCCGTACTACCGGCACAACGGCGACAGCAACGACATCTACAAGGTCGAGGGCGTCGGTCAGTTCGGCTTCGTCGACGGCAGCGCACGGGCGTACCAGCCGAGCGAGTTGTACGACTCGGGTACGAAAAAGAGCACATACAAGGTGCTCTGGTCGCCGAACGATGAGAAGGTTGAGAAGAACCCGTGATGGCACGGAGCAGTATTTGGTTGAGGCTTTGAGTTCCATCAAAGCGACGGAACTGAGCGGTGTTCGCACAGGCCGTGGAGATTTCTGATTCGTTCTCTTAGAGGAGATTGAAAGATGCGTAAGATTGCAGCACTCGCAGTACTGTCTGGCAGCCTGCTGGCTTCCACCGCAACCGCTCAGGTCGAGGTCGTCGTCGATGATTCGGCGGGCGCGATGGACACGGCTGGTTGGCTGGGCTACTCCAACTTCTTCGAGATCCCGTTCGACCTCGGGATTTTCGTCTTTGGAAGCGCCTGGGGTCTGGATCGTCTCACGGCTGAGTTCGATGACATGGCCAGTTCGGTCACCTTCGGCCCGCTGGGTATCGATGACCCCAACGTGTTCTGGTTTATGGACACCATTGGTGGAGCGCCGGACCCGGTGAACCCCGGCGGTCCCGGTCAGGACGGCAACAAGATTGCTGAGACCTCGTTCTACCAAGAGGTCGTCGGCGACTATGACGGCCAGACCGTCACGTTCTCTGGTGAGATCCTCGCGGACACGCTTGATTCCGATTGGTCGGTCGTGGCGTTCGTCCGCGACTTTGCTCCGGACTTCCAGTCCTTCAACGATGAAGAGGTCTCGGTGCCCGTCGGGCCGTTCTCTGTCTCGCTCCAGGTTGATCCCAGTGCCGGCCGCGTTGTTCAGTACGGCTTCCGCATGGTGGGGCCGAACGTCTGGCCCTCGGATGTGGCTTCCAAGGGCGCCATCACGGTTGCCACGGTTAGCCCACCCGCCGTCTGCGTTGGTGACATCGCCGACGACTTCGGTACCCCCGGCGGCGACGGCCAGGTCAGCTTCGGCGACTTCCTCGCCCTGCTCGGCCTTCTTGGTCCCTGCCCGTAATCCACCCCTACAAACGCAGGCAACTTGATTCTTTACACACCCGCTGCGGAAACGTGGCGGGTGTTTTTCCAGGCGGCGAATGCGAACCGAATTCTCAAGTCCGTGCGATACCCGTTCGGTACGAAACGCAGAGCCATGCCTATCGGACCAAGTGCGTACCGCGGCACCCGTGGGGCTTCAGCGGCAATCGAGTCAGGAAAGTTTTGTGAAAAATTGGCGAGAGCAGCGTTTGGATCGTTGTGCGTGCGAACCTTCTCGCTTAGAATGTTCTTTCGTAGAAGAGCACTGGCTTGGTGGCCAGCGCGTCGAGATTGAGATATGTTTTAGGAGAGATTGATATGCGTAAGACTTCCATTGGCGCAACGTGCGCCGCCATGCTGCTCAGCGGTGCTGCGCTCGGTCAGGTGACCGTTGGCGTTGACGATTCCACTGGCGGCTGGATCGGGTTCATGAACGTGTCGGAGCTTCCCGCCAACGGCGGCGGTTTTGTGTTCCCCAGCGGCTGGGCCGTGCCCGACCTGCGGGTCGAGTTCGATGACTCGAATGACAAGTTCACCTTCTTCCCGAACTCGATCGGCGATCCCAACGAGTTCTGGTACCAGAACACCTCGGGCATGGCGCCCGACCCCGCGAACCCAGGCGGCCCCGGCCAGCTCGGCAACAAGGTCATGGAAGCCAACATGTTCCAGCAGGTTGACGACGCGTTCGGTGGCCAGACGGTGACCTTCGAGGGCGAGATTCTCTCGAACTCGTTCACGCAGGCTCACATGGCCTCGATCTTCATCCGTGACTTCGCGCCGGACTTTTCGAGCTTCACCGAGATCATCGTGCCCGCAGTTCCCGGTGCGTTCAGCATCTCGCTGGCCACCGATGCCGGTGTTGGCCGCCACGTCCAGTGGGGCTTCCAGGTCAAGGGCGAGAACGTCTGGATCACCGACATCGCGCCCTTCGGCAACATGATGGTCGGCACGATCCCGACGCCCGCGTCGGCCGCTGCGCTCGGCATGGCTGGCCTGTTCGCCGGTCGTCGTCGCCGCTAATTGCCTGCACGATAGCTCGGGCATCCCCCTGCCCGAGGACTTCATCAGCCGCCGGAGCCTTCCCGCTTCGGCGGTTTTTTGCGCGCAAAGGCAACTGCACACGCAAGTGCGTGGAATGCCATCGGAGCGCTTTGAAACATCACGAACCGCCGGCCAGGTCTGCCCGGTTGGTGCTCAAATGAAGTGGGCGTAACAGGACTCGAACCTGTGACCTCGTCGATGTCAACCCAGCAATTTTAGCCTAATCCTCGCCTGGACACGCGCCAGGGCACTGTCACACCAGATTCAATATGGCGTTCTAAGCCGCCTATGCCGCTCTTGCACGAGTGATCGTATCACAAACGAGTTTCCGTATCCGAGCGGACGCTCGATGGTTCGACTTGCGACCCGATCTCCGATGCATCCATGTCGCAGGTCGAATGGATACGACGGATACGTTTGACCGCTTGCCCGTCGGGTTGATGCGCGTATTCATCCGGGGACCGACCGAGCGCTCAGCGCGAAAGGACCTGCGATGAACTCAGCAACTCCCACTCTGACCTACGCCGATTTCGTTGAACTGAACCCTGGCCTGGAAGACCGTGCGTTCGCCGTCGCGATCGCGTTGAAGAACGGGGGCGGGCGGTCGATACCCGCGTGCCGGATCGTCGACTTCGTCGGCATCGAGTCCATGCTGGCTGGCGAGCCGGTGGAGCCCGCTGCCGCAGTCCGGAGCCGGTGGTTCGTCGACGAGCTCAAGGACGCACTGGTCAGCCGTGAGCCCTCGCTGAAGGACTTCATCGCGCAGAGCAGGGGTGCGAAGCGGCGGGATCGCCGCCGGCGGCTCGAGGCCGCGATTCGCGAGCACGGCAGAGCGATCGTGGCATGACTGAGCCCAAGCCCCAACGTGGGATCGAGTGTCGCTCATGCGGGTGCACGGACCTGAGAGTGCTCTACACCCGGCCCCAGGCGAAACAGATCGTGCGCATCCGCATCTGCCGGCATTGCGGTCGGCGGCTTCGAACCAGTGAGCGAGTTCCTGAGTGTCGTCCGTAATATCGGCTGTCAGGCCGCCGCCTCTGCGGCCATCCGGCGGAGTTCCTCGTGTACCTGCGTGACTGGTCGGTTGACCCCTCGGGCTGCGATCTCGGCAACGTTCAGCCCGAGGGCCTTGGCACGCCTGCACCACGACCGGCAGTTGAGGTTGGTTCGGGGATCGTCACGCAGCAGCGCCCGTAGACCGAGCGTCCTGGCTGCGACCTCGATTCGACTCTCAAGCCATTCGCGTTGCTCGCTCAGGTTCATCTCGGACGCGCGTTGCGTTCGCCCGGCGCTCGCGGCTTCCAGCCGGGCCTTGATCTTCGCCAGCGGGGGGAAGCCCTTCTCGCTGCCGAGAAAGGCGTCTGCCAGTATCGCTTCAACCTGATCTCGATCTCCTCGGAACCGTTCGAACATACCGGCCACGTCGCGGCGCTGCGCGGGCGTGGCGTTGTTCGCGAAGTAGCTCCACCGCTCGCCGACCTGATCGAGTGCCCATGCCACATCGTTACGAAGCATTGCTTGCCTCCTGTTCGGCGAGCCACTGGCCGCCAAGGCCTACGCCCGTGCCCGCTCCCGGCGTCTGGCCGGATCGGCCACCGCCAGGGCCTCGAAGATCGCCGCCCCGGTCCTGCGCGGCGCTCAGCCAGTTGCTGATGAACCTCTGGTAGTTCTGCTTGCGGCCCTTCGCGGGGTTCGCCCTACACCAGACCGCCATCGCTGCCAGTTGCCGGTCGATATCAACGGCGGGATAGGCACGTCCCCATGCGTGTCGATCGGTTTCGGTGATTCCGTGCCAGATCGCTCCCTCAAGATCGAGGCGGACCTGGCCCCGTCCGCAGAGCTTGCGGCCATTCACTAAAACGCCGGCTTGTCCATGATCCGCCCCGGGGATGAGTGCGAGCTGAGGCGTGCCCGTGCCAGGGGTGTCCCGTGAGACAGTGGGGGGTGTCTGCTGAGACACCCTCGGGGTGTCCGTGCGGACAGTGCGAGCGTCGATCCCGTTCATTGAGTCGAGCTGCGTACGCACGATCCTGTAGGCCGTCGCTGAGTCGGGCCGGCCGCCGCCGCCGCGTTCGACCACTTCGATGGTGCCGGTCTCGCGGAGCTCCCTTAGCAGCTTGCGGGCGTGCCCGCTCCCGATTCGGGCCTCAGAGGCCAATTGAGCGACTGAACGCCGTGTGGTGCCGTCCGGGCCAGCCCATCGGGCCAGTATCAGCGCGAGCAACAGCTTGTTGCCGCAGCCGGGGAAGCCCCGCCAGACTTCATCGGTGATCTCTTGGCTGAGCACTGGTAGTGCTCCTGTGTTGGTCTCGGGCCTGTCAGGGGGTCGGCAACGGCGCCATCCACTCAAGCAGGTTGAGAATCGATCCGCATCGCTTTTCAGCGGTGCAGTCGGTGTGTGAATTGCGAGTTCGCGCCGAATTTCTGTGTGCGCGCACCTTCTCGCAATTGGAATCAGGCAGATCTGCTGAGGCGGTGCCACAAGCCCCGAGCCATGCTGCGGATCTGTCTGCTTGGTGGACGTGGAGGGACCTCGACCCCGGTCAGGAGTCGAGGTCGAAGGTCTGCCCGCTCGGAGCCACGCTTCGGTTCTCGATCGATGTTCCACCATTCCGGGCCAGGCAATCGGTCCCGACTTCGCATCGATGCGAGTCCGCCTCGAGCGCCCATGCGATCGCGACGGCGCGGGGTAGGGTCACTTCCCGCGACTTGCCAGCGTGTAATGCTGACTGCCGTTCCCCCGAGAGGTGGGGGCAACCTTCGCGTGCGGTGCGGTTGGTCCGGCGTTCTTCACTCCGGGGCCGCGCAGCTATTCCCAACGACCGCGCACGCGGGTACGATCGTGGTGCCTAATTCAATCGACCACGGGCCGCCGGCAGGCGGCTCGGTCGGTTCCTCAACTCAACGCAGCTATCCGCCGCTCGCAGTCCTTGATGGTCGCTTCGAGGATCCCTCGTGAGCCGTACATCAGCAGTGTCAGCTCTGCGGCCGCCTGGTCGGTGGTGATCTCTCCCCGATTGTGCCTAGCTCGGATGCCCGCCTCTGCCTCGACACCCGCCACGAACACATCGGCAATCTGCTCAGGTGTGAGCGCCTTCAGAAACTCGCCATGCTCATCCTCAAAATCCAGTCGATACTGAATGGTCAGCTCTCGAATCTGGCGTAAGTCCGCCAGGGTCAGAGCATCCAGCTTGGGATTGCGTTCTAACGTGTCAGTCACCGAACACCAGCCCGTCGCCGCTCGCCTTGCGTGCCATGTCGCGCGTGTGCCGGGCGATGCTCGCCACGTCATCCGCCTGTCGTTCCTGCACGCTGTCAGCGCCCGCCCCGCGGAGTGTCTGGGTGTCGAAAAACCCCTGAACTGTTCGGCCTGAACCCGACCGCCCGTCCGTCCCGAACAGATCGCCCAGCGAGCCGAACTTCGCTTCGATTTCTGCCTTCGACTTCTCGGCCTGCGCCCGGTTCCGATTGCGGATCCGGTCGGCCAGGGCATCCACATCCATATACGTAGTCGCCGCTGCGCGCGCTTTAGCATCTACCCCGATCCCCGCCGCCTCCAAGATTGCATCGGTGATCGCACTGCCGGTGCTGATCGAACTTTGTGCGCCGACGCCGAAGGATCGAAGAAGCCCTCCAGCACCCGCCAGCCCGATCGCATCCAGCCCGGCAGCGCCAAGCTTCGTGCCCGCGCCGACCACCTTGCCGCCCAGGCTTGCCGACACTTTCTGAGCCTTGTTCACAAGGTCGATCAGGTCCTTGGTGGTGCTGGTGGTGAAGCCATGGAATGCAAGCTGGATGAAGTTCAGCACATCGATGAACGGCGGGGCCAGCCCGATCGCGGCCTCCTCCGCAGCGCCCTGTAGATCTCCGTCCATGAGACGTGCCGACACATTCGTGACCATCGTCCGAGTGTCGCCCACGATCACCCCAAACGCATCCGCGATGCCCCTCGACACCGATCGGCCGGTTTCGGTGAACGCAAGGAACGCCGCGCCCGCTGCCCCCAGCAGCAGGGGGACTGCTACCAGCGGGGTGCCGATGACGCTGAGCGTCGCAGCAAGAACGCCGCCGACCGTCGCCAGGCCAGACAGAGCCAGTCCGGCGAAGATCGCCGCCCCACCGACTGCCAGCAGCCCGCCGCCCATGACCAGTGTGACAGCGGCCCCGACCGCCACGATCTTCACGAGGTCGTTGTTCTCGCGGACGAAGCTGGAAACCGAGCCGCCCGCGCTCGCCATGAGTTTCGCGGCCTTGGTTAGCGATGGGGCGAGTGCGGCCGATATCTGATTGCTCGCGCCCTTCAAGGCGAACTGCATGTCGAACAGCGCGTCGTTGTAGAGCGCCGCGTCTCTCACCTGCTCAGCTGAGAGCACGCCACCCAGCTTCTGGGCTTCTTTGCGCATGTCGGCCAGGCCGTCGGCCCCCGCGTCGAAGAGAGGCAGCAGGTTGAATCCAGCCTCGCCAAACACGATCATCGAAAGAGCGGCCCGCCTGACGGGATCGTTGATCGCGCCGACCGCTCGGGCGATCTCCATGAACTGCTGCTCGGGGCTCATCTTGTTGAGAGCGTCCACACTGAGCCCGAGCTGCTGGTAGGCATCTGCCTGCGCACCAATCCCCTGGTTCGCCGCGAACAGCGTTTTCTGCATGTCGCGGATACCACGCTCGACCTCCGAGAGGCTGCCGCCCGATCGGTTCGCCGCAAAGCCGAGCTCCGCGAGCGACTCGGCCGCCACGCCCGTTCGCAGGCTCATCTTGTCGAGCTCGTCGCCCGACTTGGCGAACCCCAGCGTGGCCAGTGCCAGCGGGCCGGCGACGGCCGCCCCGATGGCCGTGAAGTTGCGGCCGATGGTCGCGACCCCCTTGCCCCATTGCTTCATCTTCCTCGAGGCCGTCTGGAGGTCTTTGAGCAGGCGCGCGTTGTCGGCGCTGATCTCGACGACCGCTCCACCCGCGCGAACTGATCCGGCCCTGGACATGAAACCCCGGCCCGGCTTTACACCGGACCGAAGCGCAGTGGCTTACCGACCAACAACCACGGAAGTCGGTGAGCCGTCTTTCAAGCACCAACGGAAGTCACGAGGCCTCGCCAATCGCCGTAGGCCGCGCCCACGTCGAGCACGCAGTCCCATGAGAAGCCGTCGAATCCGGCCGTGCTGGGGTGGTATCGAATCACCGGAGCCTGCACGCCGCCCAGGAAGGCGATCACGATCGACTCAACATCCATCGGGTCGGCGAGCAGGTGCCATTGGGTGTCACTCAGCAGGGCTGACACCGCCACCATTAGCCCACGGCCAGCACTGTTGGCGTTGGCCCGGTAGGTGATGTCGTCCTCGCCTCCACCCGCCGCGACCAGTGTCCGGGCTTCCACGAGGTCATAGGCCAGCGCCTCATTGCCAGCGCCCACGACCAGCACCCGGGGCTCGCTGTCAACCGGCACGCCGGCTTCATCACTCAGCCTGCGAAGCTTGGCGCGGGCAGTCGCGAGCGAGTCGACGCTCAGAACGGATGAGGTTCCGGTCATCTTGTTGCCACGAGCGTCGGTCGCGAAGTTGGAGGTTGCCGATGCGTTGAACAGGTCGGCCACGAGGCTGTTCGTCTTTGCCATGGCGACGCGACGGAGCACTCGGGGAAGCTCAGCGAATGCGCCGACCTGATCATTCACCACCTGCCGGCGGGTCAGGCTGATGTCCATGCCCCATGTTTCGACCTGGACTTCGTGATCAGCCTCGGCGAGTTGGCCCTTGTCGATCACTCCGCTGGTACCCACCTTGCTAAGTATCGACTGGGTCGCGAGTCTCAACCGGGTGTTGGGCCTGAAGTCGGCAGCCGGCACAACCTTAGAAGTCCGACGCCAGAATGTGTTGGGCTCGAGGAACGACGCTACCAGCGAGGACTGCAGAATATCGGTCACGATGCCAGAGATCTCGTGGCTACCGATCGATGCTCGGATCGCCTCATGGTTCATGTGGCGGATCCCGGCCAGCGCCGGATCATGCTGCGCTCCCCGCAACATAAGGTCATGCAGCGATTCGATCGGCGGGGTCTTCATTGAGGCTTCGAAAGTCGCTTCACCGAACTGCGCGATCAAAGCCTCGGGCTTCGTGCCGCACAGCACTGCACCCCTACATACCAGTTCTGCCCTGCCGTCCATGGTTCGTCCTTTTCCGCCGCCAACGCCGGATCCCACGCTGGGGCTCAGTGCGCTGTTGGCTCGCAAAATTTCCAGTTCGGCCCGCTCAGCCGTCCAGCCTTCGCGGATCGCCTTCGCTTCGACGCCCGGCATCCGGTGCCGTGCGCACAGCGTCCGAAGTGAGTCGATTCGTTCACTCTCAGCCGCCGCGGCGGCGCGGATGGCCTCGGGGTCAGCAGCCGGCGGGGTGTCCACGGGGTCAGCGGGCGGATTCGATGCCACCATCGCGGATGATCCCCGGTCAGCGCCGACCGCCACGAGGCTGCATTCGTACAACTCGCCAGCCCGGACGATCCAGGCGGGGCCTTGGATCTCCTGCCCGTTGACGCTGATCTTGCGTCCCGCCTCGACCCGCTCCCGGGTGGTGGGGTTCAGCCCGATGCTTGCCTGGTACCTGTAGCCGTTGCGAGAGAGCTCCAGCACACGCGCACCCTCGGGCGTTGCCGCCCCGCTCAGCGTGCCGGTGATCTCGATCCCAGCGTCGCTGATCTTCACGCCGCCAGCCTCGGCATGGCCGATCGGCGCGCGGTGGTCATGGTCGTGCAGGATCGGAAGCTGCGAGCTTCGCATGGTGATCGCGCCACCCAGGTCGACCACGACCGGATCGAAGAAGGCCGACACCCTCATCAGCCCCCCCGAGTAGGCGAGCAAACTGAAAGTGTGCTTCTTGCTCGCGTCGTCCGCGGCCTCGATTGCGAAGTCGCCCACCAGATCAAACGACTTGCCCGCGGCCTCGATCGCCTGATCGGGCTTGCTCTGCGCGGCGCTCACGAGTCACCCCCTTCAGCTTCTGGAATCCAGGCGACGCCCGGTTCAAGCACGACTGGGGTCCCATCCTCATCCTGGTCTGACTGCATGCGGATCACCCAGGGGAGAACGCCCTCAGACTTCGACAGTTGGTCACTCCAGAGGCGGAAGCACTGGAAGTCTGTGATCTCGTACTTCCAACCGCCGGGGGTCCGCAAAGGCTTGGCAAACTGCTGTTTCCACCGCACCGCGATCCACGCCCGGACGACCTCGAAGATTCGCCCAACAGACTCCTCTTCAAGCCGGTGTTCGATGACCTCGACAGGTCCGTCACCCACTCGGGAGTTGTGGGTCCATGTGTACGCCCCGCTGTCCAAGGGGTAAACAGGGTCGCTCCTCATCAATTCGATCATGCCGAGTGCCAGGGCACGCTGGTAGATGATCGCCATCGTGCCGCGGTCATGCTCGATCAGCGGGTTGCCAGCGAACAACACGCCGTCCTTGAGGACTTCAAGCGTTCCGTCGATCTCGGGGGAGAGCCGCAGGGTCTTGATTCGGTCTTTGGCCATGCCGAAGCATACCGCGCATCAAGAATACGAATCAAGCATACAATCATGAATTCTTCGCGAGGCATGCCAAGATCCCGCGAAGCTGCCCGGCGGGGCCTCGTCGCCGGTCCAAACACTACCGGTCTTTTCGACTGTTCCCGATGGTGTAGGGGAGTGCGCCCCCCTGGGAAGGACCCGTCAGCCCCAGACCCGGGCGGCTTGCTCGGCTACGCCATCATCACGCTCTGCGTAAATCGCTGTGGCCTGTAGGCTTGCGTGCCCGAGGACGGCTTTCGCCACCTCGAGCCCGGCGAGCTTCCGCAGCTCCGTCCCTCGGCTGTGTCGCAGCTGATGGGGATGCCATCGCGCGATCCCGGCCGCCTCGCACGCTCGTGCGATCGCCCGCCTCAAGCTGTCGACCGTGTAGAAATCTTTCACCGTTCGGCCGGTCCTGGGGCGTCCATTAGGCTGAGAGCGATGGGTCGGCTTCTGATCGTTCAACCACCGGACGCCTTCTCGGGCCGAGAAGAGGGGCTTGGAGTCCTCGCGGCCCTCCAGGAATGGCCGGATGACCTCGATGCCTCGGGGTCCAACGTGAATCCGGCGAACCTGCCCTCTGTGAGCGTTCTTGTGATCGTCCAAGGCGATCGTCCAGAGCTCGGCGTCGCGCTGCTCGATGTCACCTGGGGTGAGCCTCACGAGCTCGCCTGGCCTCGCTCCCGTCACGCGCAGGAGCCTCACCAGTGCCATCACCTGCGGCGAGACGTGCGGCTCAATCGCCTCGATGTGTGCGTCAGGAACGGGCCGGACGTTGGCGCGGTCTTCGGGCCGCAGCTTCAAGGGCTGAAGCTGCTCCAGGCGGTAGAGAACCCTGTCATCCACCAACTCAAGGGCGACCCCCCATCGGACCACGTTGATGATCCGCCTGGTGTTGGCGTTCGCGGTCCGTCGGCCATTGGGCGCCGATTCCTCGAGCGGTAGGGCATCCTCGCCGAGCTTGACGGCCCCGTGCTCCAGCCAGTGATTTCGCACCGCAGCGAGCGCCCGAGGACCGAACTCGCGCGCGGGTAACGCTCCGTAGAGCGCGAACAGCGCGCGCGTCGCGTTGCGCGTGCGGATCCAATCTTGGCCCGGCCGACCGTCTTCACCAGCGGTTTCCGCCTTCGTTCGATTCAGGTAGTCGACGATGAGGTGGCCAACGGTGAGGCCGTTGAGACGGCTCACGTCGGGCAGGGGCTCGGGGTTCTCGGCGAGCTCTGCGATGAGCTGCGAGTATCGCCTCATCGCCTCCGGCGACTGCCAGGTGCCGAGGTAGGTGCGTTTGCCATTGATCTCAACGAATGCGCGATCCGAACGACCACGCTGCGCCTGACGGCGGAGCCTTGGAACTCTTCGCATTTGCCTTAACGTCCTCTGTTCAAGCCGTATCCGCAGATACCGTATCGCATGACAGCTAGTTGAGGATTCGCACGGTCGCTAAAGCTTGCTGGATTCAGAACTTACTGAAGTGGGCGTAACAGGACTCGAACCTGTGACCTCGTCGATGTCAACGACGCGCGCTAGCCAACTGCGCCATACGCCCAAGATGGGCTTCCAGTATAGCCGACAAACCGCTGGGAGTCAGACCCTGATTGAGCGAGCTTGCTGCGGTCAATGCAGCGATTCCTCGGCCGACGGCAGCACCGCTCGGGCGACGGGGCGGCTCAGGTCCGAGACCCACACCCCGCCGGCGTGCTCGATCGTCACCCACACCGCTTGGGCGTGGTGAGTCGGCATCGCGGGCTCGAAGGGCACGAGCGTGACGTGGTCGGCGTGCTCGTCCGCTTCCGCCGATGCGTGCGAGACCTCGAACAGCCCGGCCGAGATCCGCATCGGGTCGGCATCGGCCGACTCGCTGATCCAGAGCTGATACACCATCTGCTGTTCGTGACCAGCGGCGCGGGCCGCTTCACCCAGAGGTGCATCGGGTGCGTCAACGCTCACGAGGGATTCCAAACCCGTGAACCGAGCGAGCCCCTGCTGGGCGGACTCGCTCCACCAGACCTCGCCGAGCACCGTTCCGAGTGCTTCCGAGTCCGGTGTCCACGGCTGCCAGAACGCGGTGACCGCATCGGGATAGCGGAACTCGAAGTCTTCCCACTGCGACTCGAACGAGACGGAATTCGGCCCGTAACCCGGCACGAGGGTTGGCCGAATCCAGCCGACCAGCGCGGCGGCGGTAGCCAGAAACGCCATCGCCCATCCGGTCGCGGCGAGCTGCCTCCATCGACGCACTTGCATCGACTCCTCGGTATCGCCGGCCTCGGAATCCACACGCACAGCGAGAGACGATGCTGGCGTCCTCTCAGACATCGTTCACCACCCTGTACGTGCGACGAAATTCTTCGGCATCGAGTGCTTGGCTGCGACCCACATCGTTGTCAGTTGTTGCCATCGAGCACAACAATTTCAACGCGACGGCTCTGCGCTTTGCTGCCGCGTTGGTTGGCGGGCCCAAACGCAGCGGCATAGATCTGGTTGGCATCGATGCCACGCGACACGAGATACGTTTCCACAGCCAGCGCGCGTGCGGCGCTCAGGGCTTCGTTCGTGCCCCATTTGCTCCTGCGGATCGGGTCGGTGTCGGTGTAGCCCTCGACCCGGATCGTGTTGGAGCCGTAGTTTGATTTGATCGCATTGGCCACGCCGTTGAGCGTGGACTTCGAGTCGTTCTTGAGGTCAGCAGACCCCGATGCGAAGAGCACATCGCCCGCGACCGTGACGACCACGTCGCTGCCGCGCGCCGAAACCTGCGCGCCGTCGATCGAAGGCAGGTTGCCTCCGGCGGCGGGCTGGTTGCGCATCTGCTCAAGCGCCGATGCGAGGTCGCGGTTCTCGGCCTCGAGGCGCTGACGCACCGACTCGTACTGCTGGCGCAGGGCCTCGGCTTCGGACGAGTTGCCATCCATGCTCGCGAGCTGCTGGCGCAGCTGCTCGTTTTCTTGGACCAGCAGGTCGTAGTCGCTCGTTTTATTCGATTTGCAGCCAGTCAGGCCCATCAGACCAACAGCGCTCATCGTCACAACGGTCATCAGCTTTGTCATCAGGCGTCGATCCATCGCTCATCCTTTCGCGAAATATCAACTCGTACGTTCCGCCGACACTGCAACAGGCTGCCGCAGGCGTGGCCGACCAGAGGGTACACCGGCGCGGGCATCCGCGCAGCGGGCGGGTCCATGGATCAAGCCAGCGGATCAGGGCAACATGAAGGGGCCGTCGGTGCCCCAGATTCGGCCCAGGCCCCACTCGAAGCCCCGCTCGGCGATCACGACCAAGAGCGTCGCTCCCGCCAGGGCCGGGCCGTAGGGAAGCGCCCGTTTGGCGGCCCCGTCCCACGACCACAGCACCGCTGTCATGTAGAGCGCCAGGAACGGCGCGATGAAGAACACGAGTGTCGCGTCCATCCACCCCAGACAGGCACCGACAGCAGCCATCAGCCAGGCATCGCCCATGCCCATCGCCTCTTTGCCGAACGCCAGACTCCCGAAAATGCGGATGGCCCAGATCAGACCTCCGCCGACCAACAAGCCGAGGAGAGAAGCACCAAACACATGCAGCCAGAGCGGCATGGCATGGCTGGCCGTCGCGCCGGGCATGAATGGATCGATCGGCGGCGCCCCGTACCGTGCGCCGAGTTGGGCTCCCAAAGCCCCCAGAGCGATCGCGGGCACCAGCCAGAGCAGTTCTCGCAGCGCCTCACGCCGGGCGTGGGGGTAGCGCATCCAGATGTCGGCCTCTGATTCTGGCCGTGCGGTCAGCAGCTTGGGGGTGGTGAGTCGAGCAAAGACGGGCAGGGCGAGCGCCGAGCCGCCGAGCCCCCAGAGCCAAGCTGGGCCGCCCGCCAGCCAGGCGATGCAGCCTGCGAGCACGCCCGCGGCGATCGTCGCCGACACCGCTCGCCACACCCGACTCACCGGGCCTTTGGGCGCGGGCATTGGCTCTGGTTGCTCGTCGAGCGACGCTTCCCACTGGGCATAGTCGGCGTAGCTCTGCTTGAGCACGCCGAGCTTCTGAAGGCCCGCTGCGACGAGCAGGCCAACCCCAGCGCCGATCGCCAGGCCGAGCACCGCCCAGCCGCGTGGATCGCTCGTTGGGATCATCCACCAGTGCCCCTCGGCGGTGTATCGCAGGGCGCTGCGTGTGCTCCCGATCCAAACCGCGTGCAGCGTGTGGCCAACCAGCCCAAGGCCCATCGGGATCCATGTCAGCACGAGCGGGATGTGGAACGTGCGCGCATCGATGAGCGTCATCGCGGTCAGCGAACTCAGCAGCAGCACCGTCATGACGTATGTCGGCCACACCAGACCGAAGCGGTTGCGGGTCCACTCAGGCGCGAGGTTGGCCAGGTCAAGGCCAGCCCACACGCCGGGATCATGGTTGGGCAGCACGAACCACAGCGCGAACAGCCCCGCGAAGAGCAGCCCAACGAATGTTTCAACGAGCGGGTACTCGGGGCTGATAGCGCTCTTGCAGAATCGGCATCGCCCCTTGAGCATCAGCCAGCCCAGCACCGGCACGTTCTCGCGCCACGTCAGCAGGGTGTCGCACGACGGGCACCGTGACGATGGCGAGACCACATCCAGCCCAAGCGGAAGACGGTAGACCAGCACGTTGATGAGCGAGCCCACGCACGATCCGAACGCGAACGCGAACAGCAGCCACGTCACGAGCAGCAGCGTTTCGAGCAGCTTGTAGTTCTCGATCACGCCGATGGACCCTCCGTGGACGCGCAGCGGCACCAAGCCCCTTTAGCCAGCGGTGCCCTCTACATCGGCCCCCGAGCCGGTTTCCTCCACTCGGTTGAGATCCAGATCGATCTCCTCCACCCGCCGCTGGGCCGCATCGAGCAGCGATCGGCAGCCTTTGAGCAGCCCGGCACCCCGCTCGTACGCCGCCAGTTGTTCCTCCAGCCCGATCGAGCCGGACTCGATCTGCTCGATCAACGCCTCGATCTCCGCCATCGAGGCATCAAAATCGGGCTTCTCGCTGGCTTTCTTGGGGCTCGGCTTCTTGCTCACGGCGGCGATCCTCGGCATGGGCGCAAGTGGTTCAGAGGGTGCTTGGGGAGCGCGAG
>CAYGSG010000028.1:0-33220 GCA_964352615.1 uncultured Phycisphaeraceae bacterium | reverse complement strand
AATGGGGAATAGGTTTGATTGGGTGGTATGCCTACGCGCCAGACTCCGGGTGGCGGGCATGTTGGCCGAGCTTCATTCTCGTGGCCAGGCAGACATCTTGTGGCACGGGCGTACCGCCGGGTCTCTGCTTCGGTCGCGTCGATCGCCACGCACACTCTCTCTTCACGTGGCCCAATGCCCCATCAGAGACCCGCACCGCCCCATCGCACGCCAGTGATTGCTCGTTGCAGGCCAGCTTCGTGCCATCGCTGGCGTGCGGAACCGCTGCGCAAGCGTGCAGAACGGTTCTGCTCGGCTGCGCTGGGGCGTTGCAGGCCAGCGGAGCGGCATCGCAGGGCTGTGATGGAGTATCGGGGCCATCAGATGGAGCAGATTCGTGCGTTGCAAGAGCCGTACCGAGCGGTTACATGCCTTCAGGCGACCAGATCGCGGCATCAAAGCGAGTAAAAAGCCCTTGAACCGTACCCGCTGGTTCGGGTATGCTGGATGGTCAACCCCCAAAGGAGCCAGAGATGACCAAGTCTGCCATTACCAAGCTCGTTCCCGCCATGCTCATCGCCGCCGCCTGCTCGGCGACCTCGGCTCAGGTCGTCGATTTCGTGTTCGTCGAAGACGGCGTCCGCGACCTGACGACCATGACGCTGACCGACCCGGCTACCGGCCTGAGCATGACCGTCGACAACCCGCGCGACAACACGCTCAACGGCAACAACACCTTCGCGCGAATCCTCGGCGGGCTGTTCATCGACGGCGGGCTCGCGCCGACCGTGGACTGGACCTTCAGCGAGAACGTGCGGCTGGTCGAGTACCAGATCGCCAACCAGGACAACACCGACCTGTTCACGCTGACCCAGGGCGGGACGGTTTCGGCCGGCAACACGACCGACCCGGTTGGCACGTTCGCCTTCACCAACACCTCCGATCGGTTCGCGGGAGGCACCCCTATCGCGCTGACCACCAGCGACCACAACGGCGGCGGCTACTCGTTCTCCCGCGTGCGGGTGGAGATCGCTCAGTCGGCTTTCGCCGTAGATGCTTTCTCGGGCAATGACCTTTACCGGATCGACCTCAACACCGGCGCCTCGCAACTCGTGGGCAACCTCGGCGCTGCCGGTGACAATGGTGTCCTCGGCATGACGTTCGGCCCTGGCGGCAACCGCCTGCTCGGCTTCACGCGCGCTGGCGATGTCATCGAGATCAATCCCGCCACCGGAGCCACAGCTCTGATTGGACCGACCGGTCTGGGCTCGCAGTTCGGCGGCGGACTCGCCGTCGCTGGAGGCAACCTGTATGCCGCCATGGAGGGCGACGAGAGCCTGTACGAGATCAACCTAGCGACCGGGTCCGCGACCCTCATCGGCAACGTCGGGTTCAGCGTGGCAGGCCTCGCGAGCGTCGGAGGGGTGCTCTACAGCGTTACGGATGTACCCGACAACGCGCTTGTCCGCATCAACACGGTCACTGGGGCTGGCACGGTCGTTGGGCCGCTCGGGTTCAGCAGTACCTCGGTGGGAGCCTCTGCGAGTACCGGCGGCACGCTCTGGGCTGTCAATGATATTGGCAATTCCTACACGATTGACCTCGGTACCGGTGCGGGCACACTCGTAGCCAGCGGCGGGCTCAATCTTTCCGCCCTGGCCATCCGCGGCAACGATGGCGGGCCGAGCCTCATCGGCGATGACTACGTGGCTGATATTCTCCGGGACGGCGGATCGATCTCCTTGGTGAACGACACCGCGCTGCTCGGCCCGGATGCCATCGGCAACTGGTTCGGCCAGATCGGCTACAACGTTGAAGCGTCCACCATCATCATTTCAGCCTTGAGCGCCGGGGGCGCCAGTTGGATCGGGGGCCTCTCGTTCGACTTCAGGGACCTTGACTTCATGCCGCCCGGCACGCAGATCGTCGGGGCCAGCATCATCAACGCGGCCGGCGCGGGCTGGGACCAGATCGACAACTCCGATGTCTCGTTCACCGCCGACTCTGTGGCCATCAACGCTGCCGAGATCGGCGGAGTCCTGGCAGCCCTCGACCAGACAGTGACCGTGCTGCTCATCACCGGATCGGCGGGTTCTTGCCCCGGCGACATCGCCGACGACTTCGGCACACTGGGCGGCGACGGCATGGTCAGCTTCGGCGACTTCCTCGCGCTGCTCGGCTTGATCGGGCCTTGCCCCGGAGGCACTCCCGGCTGCACGGGCGATATCGCCGACGACTTCGGCACGCCGGGCGGTGACGGCATGATCAGCTTCGGCGACTTCCTTGCGCTGCTCGGTTTGATTGGGCCCTGCCCGTAAGCCGAAGGCTGACAGACAGTGTTCATCTCGCGGGCCGCTCCCATCACAAGCAAGGGGGCGGCCCGTTTGCGTGCGTCGGGCTGGGTGGCACTGGCAGCCTGGTGGGGGGCAGCCAGTGCGATAGAGCAATCACTGCCCGGAGAAGAGACTCTGCTTACACGGGCGCGAAGCGCGTGCCACGAGATGCCCGTCGGACAAAAAGTAATGATCGGCCAACATGCCCTTGCCAATGGAGCATGACCAACGGTGCCAGCAGCGTTCGCTCGGCCGAGCTAGGGTGCGTGAGCGCTGCAGCCCTTCACGGTTGTGCGTGAAAGGGCGCCGACATGGACGAACCGACTCAATCACAAGCCACCGTCACAACCTCCGCTGCAACAGCCGCTCCCGAGGCCGACCGTGACGCGCTGATCGCTGCGATCGAGCGGGGTGACGCGCCGACGTGCGAGCAATGGCTGCACGATGTGGATGCGGGCCAGATGGTCCACGGGCTATCGAGTCTGAGCGATGAACAGCGGGCGAGTCTGCTCGGGATCATCGGATCAGAAGCCGCGTCAGAGGTGATCTCGCGGCTGCCCGAGTTGCAGGCGTTGGGCGCCCTGGAAGCCGTGGACGCCGAGGTGGCTGCGGGGATCATCGGTGAACTCGACAGCGATGAGCGGGCCAACCTGATCCGGGCGCTCGACGACAAAGACGCGCACGCGATTCTCGGGGCGATGGACCCGGATGTGGCTCACGGCATCCGCACGCTGGCGGCGTACGACGAGGACTCCGCGGGCGGGCTGATGCTCACTGAGTACCTCGCGTTCGATGAGGCCGCGACGGTGCGCGAGGTGCTCGCGGACATCGAGGCCAACGCGGAGGCATACGCGGACTACAACATCCAGTACTCGTATGTGATCGACTCGGCGGGAAAGCTCAGGGGCGTACTCCCGCTTCGCAACATGCTGCTGGCGCGCCGATCGGCGGCGGTGAGCAGCATCATGATCGCGTACCCGATCCGCGTGACAGACACGGCGACGATGGACGAGGTGCGTGCTGTATTTAACGAGTACGCGTTTATGGGTCTGCCCGTGGTGGACTCGAACGATGTGCTGCTGGGCGTGATCGAAGCGAGCGATGTGGCGCAGGCCGAGGCCGAGCAGGCAGATGATCTGTACCGCCAGTCGCAGGGCATCGTGGGCGGCGAGGAGTTGCGGAGCATGCCGCTGCTGCTGAGGTCGCGGCGAAGGCTCGCGTGGCTCAGCGCGAACATCGTGCTGAACATTATGGCGGCGAGCATCATCGCTGTGAATCAGGACACGCTGGAAGAGGTGATCGCGCTGGCGGTCTTCCTGCCGATTATCTCGGACATGAGCGGGTGCTCGGGCAATCAGGCGGTGGCGGTGACGATGCGCGAGCTCACGCTGGGCGTGACCAAGCCGCGTGACGCGCTGCGGGTGCTGGTCAAGGAATCCCTGCTCGGGCTGATCAACGGGCTGGCTCTTGGGACACTGATCGGCGCTGTGGCATTCGCGTGGAAGGGCAACCTGTTCTTGAGCCTGGTGGTCGGCGGGTCGCTGGCGATCAACACCGTCGTGGCGGTGTGCATCGGCGGGCTGATTCCGCTGCTGCTCAAGAAGCTGAAGGCCGACCCCGCGCTGGCTTCGGGCCCGATCCTCACGACGGTTACCGACATGTGCGGTTTCTTCATCGTGCTGACGTTCGCATCGAAGGTGCTCAGTCAGCTCACATGACCTGTGGTGCTGTGGGCAGTTCGACCGTGATCGTTCGTTCGTTCGCCGCATCGAGGCGGAACTCCTCGAGTCTACCCGGCCACCGGAGCGTGAGCGTGCCTCTGGCTGGCGAAGTTTCGGCGATGTAGAGCGTTCCGCTGGCCTTGGCGTAGTCGCTGCGCCAGAGCGGGGACGACAGGAACGCGTCGCGTACGCCTTCGAGATCGGCCGGCTCGGCCAGCAACCGCTCGGCGCATTCGAGGCGTTCGATGCTCTGTGTCTGCGCGACGTATTCAGGCCATTCACCTTCGCCCTGATGGTTCGCCGATGCCCGGCGCGCGACGAAGTGCGCTTCCCTGTCCGGCCCGAGGTACGCCGTCACGAACTCGCCTTTGGTGTCGACGACGACAAACGTGTAGGGCATGTAGACAGGCACGCGGGCGAGCGCTTGCCGCGCATCGGCCACCGTGCTGCACGTTTCGAGCAGGTACCGCACGATGAGCGGCGCCGAGAACCCGGGGCCGATCGTGTTGCGTCCGCCGAACGCGAGGGTGACCGCGAGACCCCGGTCGTTGACCCCATCGAGCGCTCCCCACAGGCAGTCGGTGACCGCGAGGGTTTGCGGCCTGGACTCGCCGCCCCACCGCGAATGCAGGACGAGCCCATCAAATAGGTGCGGCGCGTGGTCGTAGGTGCGGATCAGAAGCGGCCCCGTGTCCGAATCAAGGACGAGCTGGGAACAGGCTCGCACGACTCGGGGCGGAGCGTAGAGCGTAAGAAAGCGGGCCACTGCATCAGAGCCGCCGAAGCGGTGCAGCAGCGACTCAAAGATGGGCATCAGCTCGGGCATGTGCGCCTTGAGCTTTCGCACACAGGTCGAGGCTTTGCGGTCATCGGCGCGGCTCATCCACCGCTCGTACGCGGGCCAAGCGTGCGCGAAAGCGTCATCCAGCTCATCGCCTGAGCTTGGCGTATCCACGATCGAACGGATGGTCAGGATGTGCGGCTGGTCTGAAGTCAAAGCGGTGCGAGCTGACTAGAGGAGTTTGAATGTGGAGTTGTCTACGCCGATCGCCGCGTGCTGTGAAGCAGGGACAACCTCGCCCTCGTAGTGCGCGTTAATGCCGTTGATCCAGGCCTTGGCGCGGGACGTGAGCTGGAAATCGTCGTCCATAAACCGGCCCGGACTGACAAGGATGCCCAGGTCGGCGCCCTCATAGAAGTAGTCACCCTTGCCGGAGATGCGGAGATAGAACGCGCGGTTTTCGTGCTGAACGGTTCGGCGGTGGGTCTGCATCCGCACGTAGCTCATCTCGCCCGCGTCGTCGAGTTCCCACACGCCCGATGCGGGGGCGGAGGTGATCTTGCGGACGTCATCGCCCGTGTGCTTGATGACGAGCTGCGACCACGAATCAACGTTGTCGGGATTTGCCCAGCGTTTGCTGAGCTTTGACGGATCGACATGGTAGTTGATGCCCATCCATTCGATGAGGTGGAATAGGAAGAGCGGCGCATCCGCGTGCGCAAAGCACGCCAGGTTGGTCATGGAGCTCGCGCCGGTCACGCGGGGGTTGCACTCGCCGAGGAACACCTCGTCGGAGTCAAGATCGAGCAGGAAGTCGAGCTCAAAATAGCCCATGTAGCCCTGGTCCTTGAGCGAGTCACCAAAGGCCATCGCCGCGGCTCGGGCCTTCTCGCGGATCTCGGCGCTGAACGTGCCGGCGAAGACCTCGTTGCCGCACCAGCCGCCCTTGTAGGGGGTCAGCTCTTTGAAGCCGACCAGTTCGGTCATGAGCGGGCCGACGATCGTGCCCCGGCGTGTCACGCACGCTTCGAGCGCCGCGCCCCGGCAGCGGATGCGCTTCATGACTTTGACTTCGGGCGCCGAGGTGATGTCATCGGCGTGTTTTTCGAAATCGGCCTCGTTGGAGATGAAGAACGTGGTGTGCCCGGAGTCGCCGTAGGCCGTCTGGATCACCAGATCGTCGCCCAGCTTTTTGGACACCTTTCGCAGCGCTTTGTACGAGCCGACTTTGGCGAGCACGTTCGGCACCGACTCGACGCCTGCGGCGTCGGCGATGCGGGTCGTTTCCATCTTGTCGTCGATCCGAGTGCGCAGCTCTGCCGAGGGGAAGCACACCTCAAGTCCGAGCTTGGCGCAGAGCTCCTCGGTTTTCTCATCGAACATGAGGAATACGGCCTTGCCGCCTGGCCCGCGCTCCTTGATGAGTTCGGCGACCGCGGGATGCGAGAGCAGGTAGTTGTTGATGTCCTCGATCGAGGTCCAGGGTTCGTGAGCGATCTCGGGCGGGACGAACACGCTGGGATGCTGGCCGTCGAAGCAGTCGATGGCGTTGATGAACATGAAACCGCGAATCCAGTCATCCATGCCGAGCAGGTTGAACGGCGTGGCGCTGATGAAGTACACGGGCTCGGTGTTGCGAAAGAAGAACCGCCTGACATCAGATACGCCTCGCAGCGCGCGGGGCTTCTTGGGCTTGATCCGATCGGATGTGAGAAGCTTTCCTGGGCGCGCTGCGCGTTTGGGTTTGGTAACCTTTGTCTGACTCGATGCCGGTGCTTGGCTAGATGCCGGTCGGATGGCGCCCATGGCTTTCTTTCCTCTCTACTTGTTGAGTGCTCGCGGCTTGGATGCCCATCGAGTGCTTGATAGCGGCTCGCGTGAACACACGGAGACCTTTTTCGGGGTCGTAGCCGTGAATCTCTGTCACGTCAAGTTCCAGAAGGTAGGCGATGATCTCAGGGCTGATCACCTGCCCGGGGACGAGCACCGGAAAGCCCGGCGGGTAGGGCGTGACGAACGCCGCAGAAACGTACTCCCGGCCCGACTTGATCGCGCTCAGCGTGTTGCGGTCAAGCGGCACGAGGTCGATGTTCGAGTCTTCGTACGCGAGGAAGTACGCCCGCCGAAGGTCGCCCTCGGCCGTGCCAGATTCATCGGGCTTGAAGGCCTCATGGAACCTGCTGAAGTTGGGCAAGGGCGGACCATCGAGCAGCGAATCCACCTTCGCCGAGTGCCTGCTCAAGCCTGAACTGCTCTCGAGCGAGAGCCGATCGGCGATGTCATGGCTGATCTCGACGAGCACGTCGATGAGGTACGCGATATCGCCGCGCGTGGTACCGATGTTGGGCATGAACAGCACGGTGTTGCGCGAGGTCTTGTTGATCTGGATGTCGTACTTGTCCATCAGCAGGTGGCGGAACGTATCGCCGTCCATGCCGGTAGCGCCGATGTACAGCGTGACGCGCGTCGGATCGAGCGTGAACTCGTCTTGGTGGTACGCCTCGTCGAGCCTGCCCCACCCGTGCTCGCTGTCGTAATAAAACTCGATGCCCGACGGGCGGTGCTCAACGGGGATCATGTCCTGCGGCCTGAGCACGGAAAAGAACCGCGCGAGGTCCGGGTGCTCGCTGATCCGTTGCCGAAGCGTCATGGCCAATCCGATGGTCTGCTCGACCATCTCGAAACCCTCGAGCTCAACCTGACGCCGGCCCGCATCGAGCGAGGCGATGATCTGGTAGTTGGGCGAGGTCGAGGTGTGGGTCATGAACGCCTCGTGGAACGAATCGTTCACCTTCTGCTCAAAGTCCTCGTCGTAGACGTGGATCATCGACCCCTGCCGGAGCGATGTAAGCGTCTTGTGCGTCGACTGCGTCGCGTACACGCGTACCCGGACCGCTTCAGGATCGATCATGGGCTGGCTGCCCGCGTTAGACTCGAACGCCTTGCGGTACTCGGTTGAACGGTACTTTTTGCGGAGCCTGGCGGCCGTATCCATCGCGGTTCGGCGACGAAGCGTCGGGCTGAATCGGCCGTAGGCGAACCACGCCTCGTCCCAGAGGAACACCATGTCGGGCTTGATCGCCAGCACACGCTCCATGACCTGCTGCGGGTCGTACGTGAGGCCGTCGAACGTGCAGTTGGTCAGGATGAGCATCCGAACGCGATCGAGCTTGCCCGCGGCCTTGAGCTCCAGGAGCTGCCGCTCGATTTCTGTCAGCGGCACGGCGCCGTACATCGAGTACTGCGGCAACGCGTACGAGTCCAGGTACACGGTCATCGCGCCAGCGAGCACGAGTGCGTAGTGGTGCGACTTGTGGCAGTCACGATCGACGAGCACGATGTCGCCCGGCTGGATGAGCGCCTGCGAGACAATCTTGTTGGCGGTCGATGTGCCGTTGGTAACGAAGAACGTCTCTCGTGCGCCGAACGCGCGGGCCGCGAGGTCTTGCGCACGCTTGATCGGGCCGCGCGGCTGGAGCAGCGAGTCCAGCCCGCCGCTGGTCGCGGATGTCTCGGCCATGAAGATGTTCGGGCCGTAGAACTCGAGCAGATCGCGTGCCCAGTGCCCGCTGCTCATCGACTTGCCGCGCGCGATGGGCAGAGCGTGGAACACACCCGTGGGCTTCGCGCTGAACTTGCGGAGCGCATCGAAGAACGGCGTGGCGTACCGCTCGCGCACACCCTTCATGATGCTCAGGTGCTGCTCCATGTACTGCTCGAGCCGGTAGAACACCCTGCGGAATTCGGTGCCCATGTTGCCCGCCACCCGGTCGAGCGGCGCATCGGTAACGAGGAACAGATCGAGCTCGGGCCGCAGCTTCTTGATCAGCTTGCCGAGTTCAACGCTCCGTTCGAGCCCGAAGCACTTGGGCAGCGGTTCACGCTCGAGCACATCGAGATAGCGCTGGAACGCAGGGTGCTTGTGAGCGGTACGGAACGAGTAGTTGTACCGCAGGAACACCGTCTGAATGGTCCAGTTGAATTGAACCGCAATCAGCGCGTCCTCGAGCGTGGGCACCGTGACCACGTCGTAGATGAACTCGTCGGTCTCGCGCCGGCAGGCCTTGAGCCCCTCACGAAGCTCGTCCTGGTCGTACGAGTCGGTCCCGTCGACCACCAGCACCTCGAAGTACGGCTTATCGTATTTGCTGCTCGACTCCTCGCGGCGCGTCATCTGGTGGCGCATCTCGTCTACGTGGCGTCCGTTCCGGGAGCGTTCATCGCTAGCACGCTCGCGCAGTCGGTAGGCATCGCTCACGAGTTGCTTGGCAAGATCGCGGGCCGCGTACGCGAGGTCGGCGTACTGGCCCGCATCGAGAATTTCCGCCAGCTCTTCGATCTTTGCCACACTCGGGAATGCCCAGTACGCCTCGAACTCGCGCAGCAGCACGATGCTCGCCTGCACCAGCGAACGGGGCTCGGCCAGGTCCTGCCCCTCGCGGGCAAACTCGTTGAGCCAGGCGCACCGAACCTGGAAATCATTCCAGGTGTCCATGCGTATCTGAGGCACGGTGTACGGCCCGGGGTGGCCGGGCTCGGGTTGTCCATCGAGGTGGTGGCTCACGCGCCCCCCACGGGAGGTACCGCAGGCACCTCTCCGCCGACTGCGGGAACGGCCGGAGCGAGAACCGGCGCCACGGCGGCCGCGGGCGCAACGGCTTCGACGGGTGGCACAGTCGTGGACTCTTCGGCTAGGCCAGCGCGGGATCCGCGCGCCATCTTCTCCAGTGGCCCCAGCGTGTCGAGGTACGAGGCCACGCCCGATGCGCGATCGTACACGCTGAACACGACCTTGCGGTCACGGAAGCTCTTGAGCGGCTGGCCGAGGCCCTTGAGGCCGACCTCACGGGACCGACGCACACGGTCCAGATCAATCTCGATCGGAAGGAGTTCCTCGTTGTTGCCCGCCTGGTAGAGCACGTCGCCCGTTGGCGAGACCAGCAGCGAGCGTCCGTTGCCGCCGTCACCAATGCCGTTGATATCGACGATGAAGCACTGGTTCATCGCCGCCGAGGCCTTGACGATCGAGAGTTCCACCTCGCGGTCGATGCTCGGCGTGAGTGTCGGATGGATGATGACCTCCGCGCCCATCGCTGCCAGCGTGCGAGTGGTCTCGGGCAGCCACATGTCGTAGCAGATGCTCAGCCCGAATCGCCCGACATTGGGCACATCGAACACGCAGAACTCGGTGCCCTGCTCCACGCCGGTTTCATACGGCATGAACGGGAACATCTTGCGGTAGCGCGTGATGACCTCTCCCGCCGGGTTGATGACGGGCGAGGTGTTGTAAATGCCATCGGCAGCGCTCTCGTACAGCGAGCCTGGAATCAGCCAGATGCCGTGCTTGGCGGCAAGCTCGCAGTACCGCTTCTCGGTGTCGTTGGGAACGGGCATCGAGTTGCCGGTCCAGCCGCCAAACGTCGCGAGTTCGCTCACCACCACCATCTGCACCCAGGGGTACAGCAGCATGAGCATCTCGATGCGGTCGCAGATGTGTTCGAGGTTGGACTTTCGGCCTGAAATGTTGAGTTGAAGGCCCGCGATAGCATATGGACGCATGAGACTCTCGCTCCTAGCGGCTCGCGTGAGCGAGGCCTTCGGTCAGATTCAGGACGGCACGTTCGAGTATATCAAGTCCGTGAACCAGCATTTCATCCGTGATGACCAGCGGCGCGAGCACGCGGATGACGTTGCCATCGACACCCGCAGGAATGAGGAGCAGCCCGCTCGCCCTGCAGTCGTCGATGATGTGTTTGACAAGAGGACCGCTCGGCTTGGATGGATCGCCGCCCTCGCAGAACTCGATCGCCATCATCGCGCCAAGGCCGCGCACGTCCGAGACATCGGGCACCTTTGCTGCGATCGCCTCGAACCGGCTTCGGATCAACTCGCCTTGCTGCTCGGCGCGGGCGTTGAGCCCGAGTTGTTCCATGCGATCGATCGTTGCCAGCGCCGCCGCGCACGCGACCGGGTTGCCGCCATAGGTGCCTCCGAGCGTTCCCGGCGCAGCCTTGTCCATGATCTCGGCCTTGCCGATGACGGCGGAAATGGGCAGTCCCCCGCCCATCGACTTGGCCCACGTCGAGATGTCCGGTGTGATGCCGTAGTGCTCGATGGCCGCCCACTTGCCCGTGCGTCCAAAGCCCGTCTGCACCTCGTCGATGATGAGCACAATGCCGAATTCGTCGCAGATGTCGCGAAGGCCCTTCATGTAGCCCTGGGGCACGACGGTAAAACCGCCCTCGCCCTGCACCGGCTCGATGATGATGGCCGCGACGTCGCTCGCCGCGACCGTATCTTTGAACGCCGACCGCAGGCGCGAGAGTTCCCGATCTACAACCTCAGCCTCGCTCGGCCCGCTGCGCGACCGATAGATCGGGAAGGGCAGGCGGTACACCTCGGGCGCGAACGGGCCACAACCGGCCTTGTAACTGAGCTTGGAAGTCAACGACAGCGCGAACAGCGTTCGGCCGTGGAAAGCGCCCGTAAAGCAGATGACCGCAGACCGCTCCGTAGCCTGGCGAGCGATCTTCATCGCGTTCTCTACCGCCTCGGCGCCGGTGTTTACCAGCATGGCCTTGGTGCTTTCGCCGTGGGAGATCAGCTCGACCAACCGCTCGCACAGCGCGACATAAGGCTCGTACGTTGCCACATGGATGCTCGCGTGCAGCAACCGGTCTGACTGGCGGGCGATCGCGCGGACCACTTCTGGGTCGCAGTGGCCCACGTTCATCACACCGATGCCGCCAGCAAAGTCGATGAATTCCTTGCCGTCCGCGTCGGTGATGATCGCACCGCTCGCCTTGACAGCGGTCATGCCGCTCATCATGCTCACGCCGGGACAGACCACACGCTGGCGCCTTGCAACCAGCTTTTCGTTTGCCGTCATCTCAAACTCCTCGCGGCGGCGGGTTGGCCCCGCCCGCTCACAGCTTCCATGATACGTACTTGAGCTCGGTGTACTCGTCCATCGCGTACCGGCCGCCCTCGCGCCCGAACCCCGAATGCTTGACCCCGCCGAACGGCGCCTGAGCCGTGGAAGGCCCGCCGTCGTTGGCGCCAACGATGCCGTACTCGAGCGCTTCTGCGACCCGCATGGTGCGCGCGCCGTCGCGTGTAAAGAAGTAAGCCGCCAAGCCGTACTCCGAGGCATTGGCCAGCTCGACGACCTCTTGCTCGCTGTCAAACCGCGCGAGCGGGGCCACCGGGCCGAACGTCTCCTCCCGGCTGATGAGCATCTCGGTCGTCATCTCCCCCACCAGTGTCGGGCTAAAGAACCGGTCCGCCCGGCCGTCGACCTTGACCCTTTTGCCGCCGGTCAGCAGCTTGCCGCCGTGCGCTCGCGCATCGTCGATGTGCGACTCGACCTTGGTGACGGCGTCGTCGTTGATCATCGGCCCGATGTGCACACCCGCTTCAAGCCCGTCGCCCACGCGGAGACCACCGATGGCGCTGGCAAACTTGGCCGCAAACTCGTCGTACATGCCGGCCTGGATGTAGAAGCGGTTGGCGCAGATGCAGGTCTGCCCCGCGTTGCGGAACTTGCAGGCCAGAGCGGCCGACACAGCCCCGTCGATATCCGCATCGTCAAACACGATGAACGGCGCGTGCCCGCCCAGTTCGAGCGAAAGTCGCAACAGGTTTTTGGACGCGCTGGCCATCAGCATCCGGCCGACCTCGGTCGAGCCCGTAAAGGACAGCTTGCGGACGCGCGGGTCTTCAAAGATTGCGCCGCCTATCTCGGCGGGCTTACCCGTAATGATGTTGATAACGCCGTCTGGGAAGCCGGCCTCGCACGCAAGTTCACCGATCGCGATCGCCGACAAGGGCGTTTCTTCCGCGGGCTTGATGACAACCGTGCAGCCCGCAGCCAGCGCCGGGCCGAGCTTGCGGGTGATCATGGCTGCCGGGAAGTTCCAGGGCGTGATGATCGCCGTCACGCCCACCGGTTGGCGGAGCACAAGGATGCGTTTGTCGGGGGCGGAGGCGGGAAGGATCTCGCCGTTGAGGCGTCTGGCTTCTTCCGCGGACCAGTCCAAAAACGAGGTCGCGTAGCCAATTTCGCCCTTTGACTCGGCCAGCGGCTTGCCCTGTTCGAGCGTCATCAGCTTGGCGAGCCGATCCATATCCCGGTTCATGAGCGACGACAGCTTGTGGAGCAACCCCGCACGGTCAGCGGCGGTTCGTGCGGCCCAGGGTTTGAACGCGCCCCACGCTGCATCGATGGCCCGCTTGGTCTCGGCGGCACCCGCGCACGGGACCGAAGCGACCAGTTCATCGTTCGCTGGATTGGTCACCGCCAGCGTCGAGCCGTCGTCCGCACCGATCCACTTCCCGCCAACCAGACATTTCGTTTGCACTTGAACCCTTCGCGCTGCCCGCCAACCGCAGGCTGCCAACCGAGTGACTGAACGATCAGTCCCGAGCATCACCGAGACGACGCAGATACTAGGATTGCCGGGCACGGTTCGCGGGCGATTTTCACCGGCCATTGCCGCGCTCCCGGGTCCGACCGGAGGCTGCCAGCAATCGCGATTCGTCTGGGCGGAACCTGAATCGGAACAAGCACGCAGGACGAACCCGGCAGAGAATCGAACGCGATCGGTCAAGGGCCGATAGGGAGGACCGCTTGATGACCGAGGCCCGAACGTGCATCGTGGTAGGAGCTGCTGGGGGCATCGGTGCAGCACTCTGCCAGAGACTGGCCGACCGAGGCTGGAACTTGGTTATGGTGGGCCGACAAGAGCCACCGTTGACCCAACTGGCTGTGTCCATCGGCTCAGCGGTCCGCTCGGTACACCCGCTGGATGCCCGAGACTTCGATGCCACGGACCGGCTGTTCGCCGAGCACGCAGACGCCATCGCCGCGGTGAACCTAGCCGGCTCGATCCTCCTCAAGCCAGCTCACGCCACATCGGCCAGCGATTTCAGCGACACCATCGACCAAAACATTCGGACCGCGTTTTCGGTCGCCCGTGCTGCGGGCAAGACCATGCGCAAACAAGGCGGCAGCGTCGTCCTCATGTCGAGTTGTGCCGCCCGGTTCGGCCTGCCCAACCACGAAGCGATCAGCGCCGCCAAGGGAGCCGTGGAAGCGCTGACCAGATCGGCCGCGGCGACCTACGCCGCATCGGGTCTCCGCTTCAACGCGGTCGCGCCGGGCCTGACCGAGACGCCGATGTCCGCGATGCTCACTTCAAACGAAGCCGCGAGAAAGACCTCACTCGCCATGCACCCCATCGGTCGGCTGGGCCAACCGGGCGATGTGGCCGCCGCCATCGAATTCCTTGTGGACCCCGCCAACAACTGGATCACCGGCCAGGTGTTCGGAGTTGATGGCGGTCTTTCCAGCATAAAGGCTCGCTCATGAGCCGCTCGGCTTCGCCGCCTTCGTGGACGCGTCCGTGGCTTGTCGCAGCGGGCATCTACAACCTGCTGTGGGGCGCTGCGGTTGTCTTGTTCCCGTCGTTGCTGTTTGATGCGACGGGCATGGAGCCGCCGCTCTACCCGCAGATTTGGCAGTGCGTGGGCATGATCGTGGGCGTCTACGGCATCGGCTACTTGGTCGCAGCAAGAGACTCGCGCAGGCACTGGCCCATCGTGCTGGTCGGGCTGCTTGGCAAGGTCTTCGGCCCCGTCGGCTTCGTCGGCACGGTCCTGAGCGGAGATCTCCCGATCGCCTTTGGTGCGACGATTCTCACCAACGATCTGATCTGGTGGATCCCGTTTACCGCCATGCTCTGGGATGCGGCCAAATCCCACGGCGGCTTCGACCAGCAAGACCATGTAAGTCTCGAAGTCGCCCTCGATTCGCTTAACGACCAGAACGGCCAATCGCTTCGAGCGCTCAGCGACGAGCGGCCGCTGCTCCTGCTGCTCACCCGGCACGCGGGCTGCACGTTCTGCAAAGAAACCATCGCCGACCTTCCTCAGCAGCGTGCGACCATCGAGGCCAATGGCCTAGGGATCGCTGTGGTCATGATGAGCCCGGCAGCCGAACTCGCCGGCATCGCAGAGCGGTACGGCTTGTCCGATACCAGCTGGATCAGCGACCCCGAGCGACTGTCGTACCGCGCGCTCGAGGTCAAGCGGGGCTCGTTCGCGCAGTTGTTTGGCCCCTCTGTTTGGCTGCGCGGCATCAGCGCCACGCTCCGAGGCCATCGCGTGGGCCGACTCGCTGGCGACGGCTTTCAACTGCCCGGTTCGTTCGTTCTCCACAACGGACGCGTGCTCTTGGCAAAGCGGCACAAGACCGCTGCCGAGCGCGTTGATCACGCGGCCCTCGCATGTGAGCTGTCCCCGTGAGCGAGGGCCTTCTCCTCACGCACGCGGCCGCTACCTGGTTCATGGTCGGCCTGATCTGGTTCGTGCAGGTGGTTCACTACCCCTTGTTTTCGAGCGTCGGACACGAGGGCTGGCCCGTGTACGAACAGCGCCACCAGCGGCTCACCACGTTCGTCGTGCTGCCCCCGATGCTTATCGAACTCGTCACCGCTGTTTGGATCTGGGTGGTCGCGCTGCGCGGCCAAGTTCCGTCAGAAAGCTGGCTCTCGACCATCGGCCTCGTATTGCTCGCTGGCATCTGGTGCTCAACATTTCTCGTGCAGGTTCGCCTGCACGCCAAGCTCTCAACGGAACACTCGCATGCGCACCTCTGTTGGCTCGTCGGCACCAACTGGGTCCGGACGGCACTCTGGTCAGTTCGCGGGGCGATCTCGCTGCTTTTCTTGGCGGAACGCATGGTCTGAACCTAAACCACTCCTGCGGGTTTGCGCACGACACTCCCGGCATGTGGCGCACAGCAGCTTGTCGCTCGGCCTTGGCTGTCAGCCCGTGCTCTGCATCGCCGCAGCGATGGCGTTCAGACTCGCGAGCATCGCTGAACGCAGTTCGCTCTCGTCGCCCGTCTGCTGGCGCGCCCTGTTCATCAGTTCGATCTGGCACAGGTTGAGCGCGTCCGTGTCCGGGTTGCGCGCGTGTATCAGCCCTTGCACCACCGGCCTGCGATCGAGCAGCGATATCGAACGGGTGATCTGCAAAATCAGCCGAGCCGTCCGCTCGTACTCCTCACGGATGCTCAGGGCGATGCCGGCCTTGGGATCAAATCCCGCTGCCTGCGCGTAACGCTCCGCGATGAGCAGTCGGGCTCGCGCCAGCTCCTGTTCGGCGTTCGCGATCACCGCGCGGAAGAACGGCCACGACTCGAACCACTGGCTGAGCGTGCCGATGGTCACCACGCCCTCACCAATGGCCCGCTCGATCGCGGTCCCCACGCCGTACCACCCGGGCACGCCCGCCCTGATCTGCGTCCACGCGAAGCCCCAGGGGATCGCACGCAGCCGACCAAAGTCGGCGCTGCCCGGCGACCGCATCACCGGACGCGAGGCCATCGGCAGATGGCTGATGTGCATCACCGGCGTCGTGGTGGTGTACCAGTTCCAGAAATCGGGATGGTCGATCAGCGCTCGGTACGTCGTGAGCGACGCCTCAGCAATCTTGTGCATGACCGGTTCGCTCTCGGTGGGATCGTGGTCCGACGCTGCGTTGGTCTCGTGCGTGGCCAGCAGCATCGCGTTGACGATCTGCTCGAGGTGGCGGTGCGCGATCGCGGGCAGTGCGTAACGAAACGAGATCACCTCGCCCTGTTCAGTAAAGCGAATGCGGCCCGTTCGGCTCTCGCGCGGTGCCGCGAGAATCGCATGGTTGGCGCGCCCGCCGCCGCGCCCGACCGTTCCACCGCGCCCGTGGAAAAGCCGCGACGTGATGCCCGCGTCTGCCGAAACCTGGCTTATCTCTCGCTGCGCCTGGTGCAGCAGCCAGTTCGCGACCCAGTACCCGCCGTCCTTGTTGGAGTCGGAGTACCCGAGCATGATCTCCTGCATCGAACCACGCTGTTCCAGGTGCTCGCGGTACAGCGGCTCGCGGTACAGCTCTTGGAGCATCGGCGCTGCGCGACGCAAGTCGTCGATCGTCTCGAACAGCGGCGCCACATCGATAAGGTGCCTGCCCTCCTGGCGCGCCGAGCCCGCGCGGTAGAGCCCCACTTCCTTCGCCAATAGCAGCACCTCGAACACATCGCTGACCTCGTGGGTCATGCTCACAATCAGCGTCCCGATCGACGCAGGATCACGCTCGACCGCCTCCGCCACCACCCGCAGCGGGTCCAGCACGCTCGCAGCGACCTCTGAAAGCACCGCCCCGGCCGGGATGAGAGGCCTGGGCGACCCAAGCTCGCGGCGCAACACCTCGAGCCGAGCAGGTCCCTCTAGAGATGAATAGTCGTCGCAGACACCCGCGCCGCGCAGGAGTTCCGCGACTGTCTCTTCATGCACCCGGCTGTGCTGGCGGATGTCCAGGGCCGCGAGATGAAACCCAAAGGTCCTTACACGGATGAGCAGATCGCAAAGCGGGCCGCTGCTCACCAGTCGTCCCAGGCCCGACTCGGTAAGCGATGCCCCGATCTCTACGAGGTCTTGTTCGAATCGACTGACGGTGTAGCTGCTCTCGCCATCGCGCACGCCACGCAAGTGCGCGGCGATCTGCAAGAGCCGAACCCGGTACGGCTCCAGGCTGAGGTGGCGGAGCACCTCGTCGCCCAGAATGCGATCGTCACGGATCGCGTGGGTCAAGCCTTCTGATACCTGCCTTCTCCGTGTCGAAACGCTCAGCGCCAGCCGGAGCTTCTCGACTTCTTCGAGGTACTTGGTGACGACAGCGCTACGGTGCTCCCGCAGCGCGCTGCGGGTGACATCAGCGGTGACCCTGTGGTTGCCGTCGCGGTCGCCACCGATCCAGCTACGGTAGCGCAGGAACGTTGGCAGTTCGCCGCCTGAATCCTTGTGGTACGCGTGCAGCGATCGACGCAGATCCTCATACAGCATCGGTACCGTCTGCCAGATCGAGCCCGTCAGAAAGTGCAGCCCGTTGCGCACCTCATCGAGTGCATCGAGCCGTTCCGACCGCACCTCGTCGGTGACGGCAAGCTCCAGCAGCACGCGGCGCAGCGCCGTTTCGTTGGATGCTCGCTCGGGGGGCGTCAGCCGTGGGTCGTCGTCGTGCTGGAGCAGCGCCGCGATCTCTGCCTGCTTGCGAAGCACCGCCCTTCGCCGGGCCTCGGTCGGGTGCGCCGTCAAGGTTGGCTGAATATCCAGCTTGCTGAGGGTCTCGCGGGTCGTCTCGGCTGTGGCCCCTGCTTTCTTGAGCAGAGAGACCGCTTCAGCAAGGCTCTCTGTTCGAGGCGCATCGAGCGTGGCCGAACGCTCGCGTTCGCGGTTGACCTCTGCGATCACGAGCTGTTCCGCCTTGTTGCGAAGATGGAACCGCATGGTGAGGGTCTGCACGATGCTGCGTATCTGCTGGACCTCCAGGCCTTTGAGCCAGGCGGAGGCCTCGTCCAGTCGGCTGGCATCCGCGCTATCGCCGACGCAGAGCGTGCGCAGCTGCTGCTCCGCTTCCAGCACGCCTGTTTGGCTCGCTTGAGCAAGCTCTTGCTCCAACAGGACTTCGAGCCGATGAGCCAGCGCGCTTGGATCTGTCATGCTTCCCCCTTCGATGGGCTATGCCGCGGCGCTTGGAGCTTCCAACCAAGAGTCATTGCGCGACCGGTTGCATGGCCGTTTGGCATGATAGGTAACACCACAAAACGACAACGCCGCCACGATCACTCGACAGCGCGGGCCGTAAACGTAGCGCCGATCGCCCTCGCGACAGGTCATGACTCCCAGCTTACCAGTGATCCCCGTCCCAAGCCCCGGCTTCGCTTGCACTCCGTCGCCGAATCCGATTGATCGATTATCCAGCTGCATGTCAAATGCGATGAACCCATTGGCAGGCGATCCAAGGCCGATGGCTACCGCGATTCAGGCTGCCACACTCGCGCTTGCACGGCCTCCACCACCGCCCACGGCGCGATGTGGTCTAGGTAGTGGGCGGTCGTATAGATGGACCGATGGCCGAGCTGCTTCGAAATGATGCCGATATCGATTCCCTCGGCCCGCAGTTCGCTCGCGTGGGTGTGCCGCAGGCCGTGAGGGTGGACGCGCTTATCGATCCCGGCGGCTCGGCCCAGCCCGGAAAAGAGCCGCCTCACGTAGGACGCCGTCATCGGATGGCCCTCGCGCGAGCAGAGAAGCGGAGCGCGCGGACCCAGCCCCATCTCCGCTCTGGCATCAAGCCACTCCCCCACTATTGCATTGCCGCCGGGGTCTAGGCCCACGGTCCTCGACCGGCCGCCCTTGCCGCGGAGGACGCGGACCGCTCCGCCTTCGATGTCTTTGGGGTACAGCGCGAGCGCCTCGGAGACGCGGAGCCCAGATCGGTAGAGCAGGGCGATCAGCGCACGATGGCGCGCACCCATCTGGGTGGTGCCGCAGGCTTCGAGCAGTCTGCGGACCTCGTCGGGCGTCAGAATCTCGGGCGGGTAGCGGGTCGGCACGGCGGGGCTCCTTCTGGAGCCACCTCTACCTCACAGACCGAGCACACCTCAAGCGAGCAGTCCCGCTTTTGCACGAAAGCGGACCTGTGTGATGGTATCGAAATGGCGGGATGTGAGGTGCACGGAACAAGATTTGTGGCTCAACCCCTCCGGCCCCAGATTTGCCGTTCATCCCTAACCCGTTATCCAGTATGCTCCAGTTCCCTGCACCGAAAGGAACTGCAATGCGCCACACCCTCACCGCACTCCTCTGCACACTCTTCGTCAGTTCCGCGATGGCGCAGCCTAACCAGCCCCTCACGCTCAGCGCTCAGCCCACGCTGGCTGCCGTGCCCGCGTGGAGCGCCCCTGGTCCCCGGCCTTCGCACGCGGTTCACGCCGTTGTCGACACCACCGCCCTCCGCGCGGCGCTAGCGGAATCGCCCCCTCATCGCCCGGGTGTCCCACTCCACACCTATGCCCTCCCTGTTGACCTTCCCCACCCCTCCGGTGTTCTCATGCCGTGCTTCGTTGCGGAGTCGTCCATTCTCCATCCGGAACTCGCCGCCAAGTTCCCGCAGATGCGCACCTACATCGTCCAGTCTGCAGATGGGCTCGCTTCGGGCAGGCTGGAGCTCACGCAGCGCGGCCTCACCGCCATGCTCCGCGAACCAGCCGACCTCGCTTCCGTCGGCGGCACCTGGCTGATCGACCGCTGGCAATCGGGCGACCCCAGTCACGTCATCGCTTATTGGCTGCGCGACCTCCCAAACTCCACCGACTGGTCCTGCACCACCCATGAAATTCCCGACGTAATCAACTCTCAGTATCAATCTCCAGCCGCGGCCGAACGCCCTGCTACGCAGACTCGCATCGCGCGCCTCGCCGTGGCCTGCACCGGCGAGTACGGCCTCCATCACTCAGCTCTAGAAGGCAATCCGCCCAACCCTGCAGACCCGCTTGCCGCGATCGTCACAGTCGTCTCACGGAGCAACGTTGTCTTCGAGGCAGACCTCGCTGTCACATTTCAGCTCGTTGCGAACAACGACCAGATCATCCACTTCGATCCGCAGACCGACCCCTATCCCGACACCTGCGACGGCAGTGGCGGCTCCAACTGCTCCTCGCCGATCCTCTCTGTCAACCGCAGCTATGTCCGTGACACCATCGGCGATGCCAACTTCGACATCGGGCATTGTCTTACACGTATCGCCGGCGGTGTCGCATACCTTCGTTCCGTTTGCGGGTCGAACAAAGCGGGCGGAATCTCCGGCATCCCGCGCGGAGGAGACATCGACCCACTCTCCGCTCTCGTCGTGATCCACGAGTTCGGTCACCAGTTCGGTGCGAATCACACATTCAGCGGCACCCGTGGCCGATGCGCCAATAACGTGCGCCTCAGCACCGCTTGGGAAGCCGGCTCTGGTTCCTCACCCATGGCCTATGCCGGCGGCTGCCCTGTCGGAAGCGCTCCGCCCTCTGACAACATCGTCGAGTTTGCCGACCCATTCTTCCATCATGGAAACATCCTTGAGATGCAGGCCTTCCTCGCCACCGGGAGCTCGTCCTGTCTCGCTCCGATGCCCTCTAGCAATTCTGATCCCGTTATCGATTCAATCACACCAGATCTTGCCATCCCGCCGGGCACCCCGTTCACGCTGACCGCAGCCGCCTTCGACCCCGAGTCAGATCCCCTTACCTATTCATGGGAACAGTCTGACAGCGGCTTTGCGCGACCACTCTCCGGTGCGGGTTCCGAAGACAATGGCATCGGCTCTCTCTTCCGCATCTTCCCGCCAGTATCCTCACCCTCGCGCACGTTCCCTCAGTGGAATGACATCCTCGAGGCCATACCGACCCCCGGCGAACAACTCCCCACGTTTACCGGCGTCACCCGTACCTTCCGTGTCCTCGTCCGGGACAACGCTCCGGGCGCTGGCGCCACCGCTATCTCCCCGCCCGTTACGCTCGAAATCGCAAGCGGTGCCTCGCCGTTTGCCGTCATATCACCTGCAGAGAACGACACACTCGGCGCAGGCCCCGCGCAGATACTCTGGTCCGTTGGTAGTACCGACCTCCCGCCCATCTCCGTCCAGTCCGTCCGCATCCGTCTCTCCGATGACGATGCCTTCACCTTTCCCCACGACCTCGGCGCATTCCCCAACAACGGCTCTGCTACCATCTCGCTTCCCGCGCTGAGCACTGCCTCTGCTCGCATCCTCATCGAGAGTGAGGGCAACATCTTTTTCGCCCTCTCCCGTCCCTTCACGCTCAGCAGTTGCCCCGGCGACATCGCCGACGACTTCGGCACTCTCGGCGGCGGCGATGGCATGGTGAGCTTTGGCGACTTCCTGGCGCTGCTTGGGTTGATCGGGCCGTGCCCCGGCGGAACGCCCGGCTGTACCGGGGATGTTGCCGACGACTTCGGCACGCTTGGTGCCGACGGCATGGTGAGCTTTGGCGACTTCCTGGCGCTGCTCACGCTCATCGGGCCGTGTCCGTGAACAAAGGGCAATAGGCAATGAGGGGGGAATGAGGCACGCGGGCGAACGCGTGCTCAAAAAGCCCTAGGTGCGGCCGATGGCTTTGGGTAGGCTGGAGGATCAAGCCCGAAAGGAGCCAGCAATGAACAAGACGTACGCAACGATCGCCCTTAGCTTTGCTACCGCCGCCCCCCCTGCCAGCGGGCAACTCACCGAGGACTTCAAGGTCACCGCGAACGACGCGGCCGAGCGTGACGAGTTCGGCCATCGCGTCGGGATCTCCGGCACCGTCGGGGTGATCGGAGCCCGGCTCGACGACGATGCGGGCGCCGATTCGGGCTCGGCTTATCTCTTCAATACCTTTACGGGCGCTCAGTTGTTCAAGCTCACGGCGAGCGATGCGGCCGCGGGCGATCGGTTCGGCTCTGCCGTGGCGATCAGTGGCACGAACGTGCTGGTGGGCGCGAGCGGCGACAACGACGCGGGGGGCGACTCCGGCTCGGCGTACCTGTTCGACGCGGCTACCGGCGCGCAGCGGCACAAGCTCGTCGCCGATGACGCGGATGCAGGCGATCTGTTCGGCTGGTCCGTGGCGATCTCGGGCGGCGTGGCGATCGTGGGCTCGCCCGAGGAGGGCGAGGGGGCGATCCACGCGGGCGCAGCGTACTTATTCGACGTTGCCACGGGCCAGCAACTGCACAAGCTTGTTGCGGACGATCCGTTCCACGCGGATTTCTTCGGCTGGTCGGTGGCGGTCAGCGGCACGTTGGCCCTGGTCGGGGCGTACCAAGACGAAGAAGCCGGCTCTGGGTTGAACGCGGGCGCGGGCTACCTCTTCGACACCGCGACCGGGACCCAGCTGCTTAAGCTCACCGCGCCCGATGTCCCTTCGGACAGGTTGCTGGGCTACTCGGCTGCGCTGGACGGCACGGTCGCGGTGCTGGGCGCGATCGGCGACGACGATGGCGCGTCATCGGCCGGGGCGGCGTACATCTTCGATGCGGCCACGGGCGCGTTCGTCCGCAAGCTGATCGCATCGGACGCGGCGGCGATCGACAAGCTGGGCACGAGCGTGGCCGTGAGCGGGCAGACCGTTCTGGCTGGGGCCGAGGGCGACGACGACGCAGGTTCTTCGTCGGGCTCGGCATACCTCTTCGACGCGGCGACGGGCGACCAACTCTTCAAGCTGTTGGGATCGGACGCCGACCGCTTCTTTGCGACGGGTATCGGGGTGGCGATCGATGGGCCGATCTCACTCGTCGGCGCGAGCGGCGACGACCACTCGGGCTTTGCCGCAGGCTCGGCGTATTTCTTCAGCATCGCAGCGCCCTGCCCCGGCGATATCGCGGACGACTTCGGCACGCTCAATGGCGGCGACGGCATGGTGAGCTTCGGCGACTTCCTCGCGCTGCTTGGGCTCATCGGGCCTTGCCCCAGCGGCGTGCCTGGCTGCACAGGCGACATCGCCGACGACTTTGGCACGCTCAACGGCGGCGACGGCGTGGTCTCCTTCGGCGACTTCCTCGCGCTGCTGGGCTTGATCGGGCCGTGCCCGTAAGCGATCGTTTGCGTCCGAACATGACGGGGCCTTGAGCGCAGTTGCGTGCGCTCAGCGGAGACAACCCCCTCATAACCCGGGCGGGTGTCTCTCCGGTCCTGCTGAGACTTTGCCGCCAAACCGCCCCATCCGTCCGCCTGCGCGCGACAACGGGTTAATCGACTCTCTGTTGCAGGGAGACTCCCCACTGCCACAGGCTCGCGTAAGTACTTGGCCACGCTGGCCCAAAAAACGACAACGCCGCCGAGGGATCTCGACGGCGCGGGCCGTAAACGTAGCGCCGATCGCTCTCGCGACCGACTTAGGAATAGCGGGGGTAGGATTTGAACCTACGACCTTCGGGTTATGAGCGTTTGCGCTCGCCCCGATGCAATCCCAAGCTGAATCAGTACTTGCTGATTCTGCCGGGAGTTACGCACAACCGGCACCGCGACCATGTTGCCCAAGTTGCCCGTCTTTCGCAAGGGGTGATGTACAAAATGATGTACAAAATGCGGCGAGCGTCGGCCTCGCGGGGGTCGCACAATGGACTGCCCGCGACGCTCTGCACAGTCTCCCCCGACCCTGACGGCAGAGCAACTCGGGGCCGGTCCGCACGCAGCGGCGACGCACGACCGGCAGCGGCGACGTTCACGCAGCCCCCTGTAAAATTCTCGGCGGCAGGGTCGGGGGAACGCTTGACGACCCCGCGAGTACCGGGTACAACATGTGCTTCGTCGAGGTAAAAAGGTCTACCACAAAAGAAACTCTCGGCCGGGTAAAAATACGAGATGACTGGGAAATGAGGGACCGCGCTATAGCGGACCCCGCGAAAGTCCTCGGCCCGCAGCTGATAAAACGAATCACAGGCATAGACCGCCTCTCCTGAACAACATTGGCCCCGGGTGCTCTGCGTTGTAGTGCGCCCACTGTTCGAGGAGCGCTCCTGTGAGCACTATCGATCCGTCTTTGGCGGCGAGCGGCGAAGCCGCCGCCGCCAGACTTGACTGTGACAAGAGTAAATCCACAAATGACCCCTTAGAGTCCTTCCCCACCAGACTGATTCCGCAACGGTCAGGGGGACGACTACACCCCCGCGACGGCAAGGCGGATCGCAACCGAGACATGGCCCGGATTGCCCACCTCGTCGATCAGATGAGACGGCCCCACCTGCTCACGTTGACGGTTGACCGCGAGTTGTTCGAGGGACCCGCCTCAGCATGGGCGACCATGAGCCGCCGATTCTCGCAGCTCGTAACCCAACGCCTCAAGTGCAAGCTCTGGTTCAGGGTGCTCGAAGTCCAGACCGCCACCGGCGAAGGCTGGCCGCACATTCACGCGGTGATTGATCTGAGAGCCATGCACCTCAAGCGAGCCCGCAAAGTGTGCTGGAAGTTCTGGCGCAACAAGTGGCATATCGGCGGCGTGGACCTCGTGAAGGTGAAGCACCGGCGGGGCATCGCCAAGTACCTGGCCAAGTACGTCGTGAAGGGTTGGCCCGCGATTCCCGTTTGGATATTGGATCGGACCACCGCCCCACGCTGCGTCGGGTTCTCGCTGCTGGCAAACAACCTCCTGCGGCTCGTTGGTCTCCGCGAGCCCGCTGGCATGAAGCGACCCGCCACCGCGAAGGGCCGCAACCGCAAGCGTCGCCCAGTCGCTGAGCGCCTCGCCGCGTCCGGCACCACCACCACGGTCGTCGTGCAATCCCCTGACGGCTCGTTCACCTACCTGGGCTCGCTGCCTTGCCCGCCCCAAAGTCTGATCCCCCTGCCCGATGCCCGCCACCTCGTCAAACCAGTAATCGATGAGTATGGCCGCTTGGTCGTGGTCGGCCAAGTCCCTTGGAGCAAGGCGCAGCACCGCCTGATGTTCTCCGCGCTCGAACACTGCGGCCTCGCCGCTGAGGCCAACGCTGTACGAGAAGAGAACCTGAGCATGCTCTACCTCAGCTGGGCGATGATGCAGGAAGGGGTGGTGCTCGCATGACCACGAAGAGCAAAGACGATCCAGCCATGATCTCGCCCAACGAACTGGCTCGGCGCTGGCGCTGCTCACGATCGAGCGTTGATCGGATCGCCAAACGGGCTGGGCTCAAGCGCGTCTGCCTCGGCGAGGGACCGAACGGCATGGTTCGCTTCATCCGGGAGGAGGTGGCTCGCTACGAACAGTCCCGGCTGGCGTGAGCGCCGGTCGCCAACTCAGTGCATGGCTGCCCCGGGTCCGCAAGTCCCCCCGGGGTAGTCTGCTTCACGACCAGAATCATCGCCTGTCAGACGCCTGAGTTCCAGCTACACTTTCGCCCATGGACGCAATCGATTTATTCTCGGGTCCCGGAGGGTTGACCCTGGGAATGAAGACCGCAGGAGTCGTACCAATTTGTGCGGTCGAACGCAGGGCCGATGCCGTGGCTACATACCGCAAGCACACTCCAGAAGCCGAGCATTTCAACGAGGATATTCGGGGAGTCGATTTTACAAAGTATCGAGGAAGAGCGAAGATCATCTATGGAGGTCCCCCTTGCCAACCATTTTCCATCGGCGGTTTGCGAAAGGGCGCAAAGGATCCCAGAGACATGTTACCAGCCTTTCTCGCTGCCGTGGAAGCAGTAGAGCCTCAGGCGATTCTGATGGAGAACGTACCCGGACTTGTCGTGCCTACCCGTATTCACTACCTACACGAGCTAGTACAGAATCTAAGAAGCCTTGGATATTATTCGTCATGGCGAGTTCTTACTGCCTCGCACTACGGGGTGCCGCAGAATCGTCGACGGCTTTTTGTCATTGGGCTGAGATGCAAGCCTTTTTGGTTTCCGAAGCCAACGCACGGTCCCGGGACTTCGCAAGCCCTTGTGCCTGCGTCGTCAGTGCTCTCCCTTGATGCGCCAATCGGAGAGCCTCCGGCGTGTCCCGTGGTCTATGCAAAGTACCCAGACCTAAGACCAAGCCCATATGCGGGGCAATTGTACAATGGTGGAGGTAGGCCAATCGATCTAAACAAACCAAGTCCCACGATGTTGGCATCGGCGGGAGGCTACAAGACACCATGGGTTGACACTCTTGGGATGGCAACAAAGTACCATGCGCACTTGATGGCAGGAGGCGAGCCTTGGGTCGGTGAAGTTCCCGGCGCAAGACGACTTACCGTGGAAGAATCGGCTCTTCTTCAGACATTCCCTCGCTGGCTGACATTCGCTGGCAGACGATCCTCACAATACACGCAGGTTGGAGATGCGGTCCCACCTATGCTCGCATCGCATCTAGGCAGGGCAGTCGTTGCGCAGATGAACGGGGTTAGCCCCGATAAGCACACGCATTTCGAGCCCTCCCCAAGCGATGACTTACTGTGGACGGCGTAAATCCATGGCAAGAAACAAAAAAATCAAAGATGCTGTCGATTATGCCCTTGTACTAGTGGATGCCTTTATTAATGAGAAGCCCATTGTGCTTCCCCCGGCTGCAAAGCGAAAGATATGCGATAAACAACTCTCGCACAGGTCAGGAAGCGTCAAGCTGGGATCATTTTTTCTGGCATGCTACGCCCTTCAGGATCTTGAATGGGGCGTAGATCAAGTCCCGGTCGGAATCCGAGGCAAGTACGGAGATAAGCTGCTTTCAGAGCAACTGACACAGAGACACGTGACTCTCCATAGCGCTATTACAGCATTCGGCGAGAATCTTGGGTGGAAAGGCAATGTTGCGGGAGTGAAATTATCCACAGACCCTCGTTTTGCAGACTTCATCATGATGCTAAAGGCATCCAACAACGCCGATCGCAAGCTCATGGCAGAGTATTTTGCCTGCAAGTTTGCCGAGTCGCGACGAGAAATCAAGCCACTCCCGCCCGTTGGAGACGACGTGCTAACCTTCGCGAGAGCAAAGGCATTGTTCACGTCTGTATTGCATCTGCCTACCGAAGGCCATGTCCAGCAATTTTTGGTTGCCGCAATGTTGTCAGTTCATCGTCGCAAGTACGGTGTCGAAATTAGAACACATCACCCACATGCCGCGGATAAATATGATGATACGGCTGGTGATATTGAAGAGTTTCACGAAGGCAAACTGGCCCGTGCTTACGAGGTGACCGTAAGGCCCGATTGGAAGAATCGGCTTATGGACTTTCGGGCCAAAATGGACGGTTTTGGACTGACCAAGTACATTATTATCGCAAGTGGAATCAGCGACGATGACGAATTGATGATACCAGCTAAGATGATTGCGTTTTTGTCGCCTATGCAACGAGACGTCGCCGTTGTCGATATCGAGGAACTTGTGGTAATAATGACGGCTGAACTGTCAGCGAGTGAGCTAAGACAAGTTGTTAATCTCACATACGATTTCTTATGCCGCAAAGAATTGTGCGGGCGGTCAGATTTTCAGGAGGCGTATCGCGGCGTAGTTGACAGCTGGCTGGATGAGGCCTTCACGGCCTAGTCTCTTTCGCCCTTATCTGCGAATGAGTCTTGGCGAACGTCGATCGCCTCTCTAGCAAACTCCACCGCCGCGCCCATTACCTCCGGAGCCAAAGCCGCGTAGTGCCTGCGGCAGATTTCCGGGCTGTTGCCCATGAGCGTTGCGATCTGGAACAGGCTCACGCCTCGCTGCGCGAGCTGGCTCCCGAACGTGTGGCGGTAGTCCAGACACGTCCAAGACAGCCCCGCCCGACGGTTCGCCCGAGCGAGCGTCTGCGAGAAGTTGTCCTTGTCCCACCGCTGGCCCTTCCGGCTCGGGAACAGCCAGCCGTGGTCCGACTTCGGAGCGGTCCAACTCCTGAGCAGAGCGGCGAGATCGGAACTAACCGGTACTACCCGGTTCTTGCTCGTCTTGGGCTGCCACGATCGCTCCGCTACCGTCTTGGCTCGCACGCGCAGCAGCCCATTTGGAGCTATCTCCGATGGTGGCACAAGGTCGCCTAGCTGGAGCCAGAGCAACTCCTCGCGACGCAGCCCGGCATAGATGAGCGTGGCGACCATCGGCCGGATCAACTGGTCTGATTCCAACGCAGCAAGCTGTTCGTCGATCTGCGGCAGCGTGAGGTAGCGAATCTCCGGTGCAAGCTCGCGGTACCTGGCCACCCTGCTCGCGGGGTTCCGGTCCATGGGCATCCGCACCACGTCGTTCTTCATCGCCCAAGTGACCAGCTTCGCCGCGATCTCGCGGTAGCGGTTGGCGGTCTTGGGCTTGAGGCCCCGCAGCCGGACTCGCTCGGCAATGAACGTCGAAAGCTCACCGGTCGTCAGGTCTTCGAAGTGCGTGATCTCCAGCGGACCCGCCCTGCGTCGCTTGTCCTCGGGAAGTCGCAGCTCGCGGCACTTCGCCGCACGGCCTGAGGCCAGCTCAAGCTCCGGGCAGCACTCGCCGAACATGTCGCGGAAGTAGCTCAAGTCCTTCCGCCAGGTATCCCGCCGATGCACGCTCGCGTGCGCGAAGTACGCCGAGAGCACCTGCCCCACTGGCGTTCGGGTGGGCAATGGTTCAGCGTCGCCTCGGAACTGGGCGGACTCAAAAGCCCGCTTTCGCTCCTTGGCGATTTGGAGCGATTCCGTCCTGAGAGTCCGCCTCTTGAGCGCCCCTCGAACTCGGTACTGGACGTAGTAGGTCTTGCCGCGTTTCACCAAACTGGCCATGCCAACCTCCGGGACGTTCGTCCCGCGATGGCGAGTCCATGTTTCGCGGATGGGTGATGTACAAAGTGATGTACAGTTGCCCATGTTTCCCAACGAAAAAGGGACTCGCATTGTTGTGCAAGTCCCTATCAGCAAAGGAAATAGCGGGGGTAGGATTTGAACCTACGACCTTCGGGTTATGAGCCCGACGAGCTACCAGGCTGCTCCACCCCGCAATCAGGGTCGTGACGATAGGCTCGCCCCGGGAAGCAATCAAGGCGCCTGCCCGCCGCTGGGCCTCAGTCGTTCACGCTCATCAGCACCTTGATCCCCTCGCCCGAGATCATCGTCGCAAACGCTTTCTCGTAGTCCTCGATCGGGAACTCGTGCGTGATGATCCGATCGAGATCAAGCCTGCCGCTCAGGAGCAGCTCTTCCATCTGGTACCACGTCTCGAACATTCGCCGGCCGTTGATCCCGAGCACCGTGCAGCCCTTGAAGATCACGTTCTTGTTGAAATCAAACGTCGGGCTCTTGGCCAGCAGCCCCAGCAGCGCCGCCCGCCCGCCGTTGCGAAGAGCCTCGAACCCGCTCTCCAGTGCCGGGCTCGCACCGCTCATCTCGAGCAGCACGTCCACGCCCTCGCCCCGCGTTTCTTCGCGGATCTGCTCGATCCAGCCATCGCCTTCGCGCGCATCGAACGCCGCGACCGCGCCCAACTTCTTTGCAAGTTCCAGCCTCGGCGGGTTGACGTCCGTGCAATAGATCCTCGAAGCGCCCGCCGCCTTAGCCACCGTGACCGCCATCAGCCCGATGATCCCTACGCCCGAGATCAGCACGCTGCTCGCGCTCACCCCCGCCGACATCACCGTGTGCACCGCGTTGCCAAGCGGGTCCATCACCGCTGCGTATTTATCCGGGATCGAATCGTGCAGCGGCCACACGTTCTCCTCCGGTATCGCCATCAAGTCCGCGAAGCACCCGTCACGGTCCACGCCGATGATCTTGGTATCCCGCGCGATGTGCGCGTTGCCCGTTCGGCTGTTGAAGTCCTTGCCCGCGGTGATGTGCCCCTCGGCACTCACGCGCTGACCAGGTTTTACGCGCGTCACGGCCGAGCCCACCCGCTCGACCACGCCCACGAACTCGTGCCCGGTCACGATCCCCACCGGGATTCGACCCGCCGCCCAATCGTCCCACTCCCAGATATGCCGGTCCGTCCCGCAAATCCCGGCCTTACGGATGCGGATCAGCGCATCGTTCGGCCCCACCTCGGGCTCTGCGCGGTCGGACTCGAACCGGAGTCCCTCGCCGGCATGGTGCTTGATCAACGCGCGCATGGTCACTCCAACTCTCTATCGCAGCCCGAAACGCTCGCAAGCGAACACCGCCCGCAGCGGGCTGCAACGGGGCGGATTCTCAGACCCTCGCGCCCGCCGGACCACCCCGTCGCCACGGATTCACGATCCATCTGAACGGATGAACGTTTGATCGGTACCATTCTCGCCTTGGCCCACGCTGCTCGATCCAACTCGATCTCCTTCGCCTACCTCGCCGCCACCCCCCGAGGCAGGCGCAGCATCGGCCTCCGCGCCGCCCGCAGCGAGCGTGCCCTGGCCTCGGGCCTCCGCCGCGACCGCCTGACCCTGCTCCGAGCCTGGCGGCTTCCGTCCTGGATCGCCCTCACGCCGGAGAAGCTGAGCCTCGCCGACGAGGCCCAGCTCAACACCCAGCTCGCTGTCTTGCTCACCCGCCACGTGCCGCTGGTCGAGGCCCTCGAAGTCGTCAAGACCGTCGTCAGCAAGCAGACCCGCCCCGTCGTCGAACGCCTCCACGAGCTCGTCGGCGGCGGAGCCTCGTTCTCCGATGCATGCGCCCAAGTAGGCGTGTTCGATTCCGTCGCCGTTGCGGTCTACAAGGCCGCCGAACGCACGGGCGATCTGGGCGGCGCGTCCCAGCGGCTCGCCGAGGCATCGCGGCGCAGGCTCGCGGTCCGCGGCAAGGCCGCCACGCTGCTCGCTTATCCGCTCGTCGTGATGTCCATCTCGACGTGCGTCATCATCGCGCTGCTCACGCTCGTCGTGCCGCAGATCGGTGAAGCCATGGCCAGCCTGCCCGGCGAGATCCCGTGGTACACCTCGGTTATCGTCGGAACAGGCGTAGGCCTTCGCGACAACTGGCTCGTCGCGCTCTCGATCGCTGGCGGCCTGCTCGTGCTCGCGATCCTCTTGCGCAAACCGCTGCTCAAGTTCCTCGCAGGCACCGCCCACCGCTTGCCCGTGTTCAAAGATGTGCTGCTCGCCCAAGAGTCCGCCCGCTTCTTTGCGGTGCTCGCTGCGATGACCAGCGCAGGCGTGCCCCTTACCGACGGCCTCGGGGTCGCGGTGCAAACGGTGAACATCCCCCGCCTGCGCACCCAGCTCAACCGGCTGCGCACCAAGCTCGTCGAGGGCGGCACGTTCCTCCACCTCATCGACCAAGTCACGATGCTACCCATCGCTACACGCCGGCTGCTCATCGCCGCCGAGCGCGCGGGCGACCTCGATACCGCCTTTGCCTCGCTCAGCGAGGACCTCGCCGACGACGTCGATACCAAGACCCAGCGGCTGCTCGCTCTGCTCGAGCCCGCCCTGATCGTCGGCATGTTCCTGATCATCGGGTCCATCGTCCTCGCGATCCTCATCCCGCTGCTCACCCTGCCCAACCAGGTCGGCTTCTAGCCGCCCGCAGGCACCTGCCCGTTCTTGGCTGCTTATCGCCCGCTACGCGGGTCGATAACCCCCCGCATGCCCGGCAGGAGGCCCGTACGCATACGATCGCCGCAACGCATGTTCACGCTCACTGGTACACCCTGCGCCGCCGCTCATACTGGCTTCAACAGCCCGGCTGATCGGCAGCCAAGAACGAACCAAGCCCCGCTCAGCGCAGGGGTTCAAACAGGAGGCAGTCCCATGGCGACCCGTCAACCCGGCAAGCGATCACACCGCCAACGCAGAGGCTTCTCGCTGCTCGAAATCGTCCTCGTGATGGCCATCATCGGCATCCTGCTCGGCGTCGTCGCGTTCAGTGTGGGTAACTTTGGTATCAAAGCCAAGATCCGCGCCACCGAGGCCAGCATGAGCACCATCCAGGGCGCCCTCGATGCCTACCACCTTGACCACTCGGCCTATCCGCCGACCCTCGACACGCTGAGGACCATGAAACTTGCCACACTGCCCGCGAACAAGCCCATCCAGGACGGCTGGAAGAGGCCCTTCCATTACAAGCCCGGCACCAACGCGCAGGGCATGCCCTACACACTCATCAGCTTCGGCGGTTCCGAGGAATGGGACCCCGCCGTGGGCATCGACGTCTGGACCATCGGGCAGAACTGACCAACCCATGCGCCCCATCGCGGCCAAACCCGTGCGCACGGTTCCCACGCGGGCAGTCCGCAAACGGTCCCGCCGACGCGGCGTGACCTTTCTCGAAGTCGTCCTCGCGATGGCTCTGTTGGGTCTTGCCGCTGCCACCATCGCCAGCGTCGTCGGGTTCATCACCGCGATGCAGCGCCGCCAGCAGACCACCCTCGGCTGCGCCGAGGTCTCCAACCGGCTCATCCTCCAGTACCTGCTCAACCCCAAGAAGCTCCCGACCCGTGGCATGCCCATCGAGTACCTGGCCGACGACTACCGATGGGACATCCAGGTCGACCCCATCGAACTCGAACTCTCGCCCGAGGTGGAACTCGCGCTCGATGAGGACGGCTCGCCACAAACATCAAGCCCCATGGGAATCGATAACCGCCTCGAGCGCGTCGTCGTCACCGTCTGGCTCAGCGATGAATCCGGCGGCTCGCGCCAGCGCGACGACGGAGCCCCGCAAGTCAGCCTCGTCCGCGTGTTCGACCGCGTCAACCTCTCTCGCAATCCCTCGATCGCGCGCGGATTCGGGCAAGCCGGTGAACAAGGCATCGCGGACCTCATCGATCTCGTCACAGGCGGAGGCGGCCTGCCCAGCGCACCGGCGACATCGCCTACAGAACGGGAGCCCCAGCGATGAGCCGCAAGGGCTTCACACTCCTTGAAACCGTGCTGGCCATCTCGCTCGGCACGCTCGTGCTCACCGCCGCCCTCTCGATGCTGATCGTCGTGCAACGCGCGCAGTCGGCGGTCTTCAACCGCGCCGACTCCAATTCCGAAATCGCCCGCGTCCACCGAACCATGCAGCGGACGTTCTCCAGCCTGATGGTGCTGCCTACCCCACCGGCCGGGGCAGCCCCCGGTGGCGGCCCAACCGACGGTGGCGCTCCTCAAGATGCAGGCGGCGGTGAGCCCGGCGGTCCCGACTCGCCGGACGACATGGACGACCTCCCCCCCGAGCCCCGGC
>CAYGSG010000027.1:0-34219 GCA_964352615.1 uncultured Phycisphaeraceae bacterium | reverse complement strand
GGCTGGGGGGTTGTCGAGCGAGCGGCGAAGGCAGATACTCCGGAGCAAGAACCGTTCCCGCTGGTTGGCCGATGTGGTTGTCGGCCTTTGGGCGGGTCGATGACAGCGACCAATGCCTCGGGCGCCTGGTCCGGGGTTTTTTCATAGGGCGACCGCAGCGCCGATTCATGGTGCTGCTGGAACAAAGGAGGCCGAACCATGTCATTCGAAGCCGCAGTCCACGCGCAGGCGATCGAGCTCGACAGGTTGGCGATTGATATGACCGCCGAGTCCGGCAGCGGGCACCCGACCACGGCGCTGAGCCTGGGCCACCTCATCACGGTGCTGATGTTCCGCACGATGCGGTGGAGCCCGGACTTTCCCGATTACCCAACCAGCGACCGGCTGGTGCTTTCTGAGGGCCACGCGGTGCCGATCGTGTACGCGGCGGCGGCCAAGCTGGGCACCAAGGTCGGTAAAGACGGGAACTTGCGCAAGCTCACGCTCGCTGACCTGAAAACGTTGCGCGAGAAAGACAGCGTGCTCGATGGCCACCCCAACCCGATGGAGGGCTTCCCGTTCTTCGACGCGGCGACGGGCTCGCTCGGCCAGGGCCTGAGCGTGGCGGCGGGCCTCGCTGAGGCGGCGCGCATCAACGGGTTCGACAAACGCATCTACTGCATCATCGGCGACGGCGAATCACGCGAGGGCCAGATCACCGAAGCGCTCGACATCATCGTCGAGCGCAAGCTCAACCGCGTGCTGCCGATCTTCAACTGCAACGAGTGGGGCCAGGCGAGCCGGGTGAGCGAGCAGCAGTCCGCCGACCGGATCGCGGCCAAGCTGAAGGCGACTGGCTACACGGTCAAGGTGATCGACGGGCACGCTCCCAAGCAGATCGACGAGGCGTTCGAGGCGTTTGGCGCGTTGACCGATCAGGACGCGCCGATGGCGCTGGTCGCCAAGACCGTCAAGGGCTGGGGCGCACCGAGCATGCAGGGCGGCGGCTGGCACGGCAAGCCCGCGACGGGCGAAGCGCTCGCTACCGCCAAGGCCGAGCTTGACCAGCGCCGCGTGGAGCTGACGACGGCGCTGAGTTCGTCGGACGCGTTCACGATCGAGCCGCCGATCGAGCCGACCGCGATGGCCGAGCCCACGGGCGAGTGGCCCTCGCTGCCCGAGACGATGAAGAAGCTGGATATGGAGAGCGTGCTGCACACGGGCAAACTGGCGACTCGGCGGGCGTACGGCATCGCGCTGCGGGCGCTGGGCCACGTCGACCCGAGGGTCGTGGTGCTGGATGCCGACGTGAGCAACTCGACGTTCGCCGATGCGTTCGCCAAGGACGACTCATTGGCCAGTCGGTTCGTGGAGTGCAAGATCGCCGAGCAGAACATGGTGTCGATGGCCGCGGGCATGTCGGCTGGCGGCAAGGTGCCGTTCTGCTCGACCTTCGCCAAGTTCTTCAACCGGGCGTACGACCAGATCGAGATGGCGATCAACTCGGGGGCGAACCTGAAGATGGTGGGCTCGCACGCGGGCATCACGCTGGCCGCCGACGGCCCGAGCCAGATGTCGCTGCCGGATGTCGCGTGGTTTCGCGCGTGGTCAACGATGAAAGACCACCGGGGCAACCCGGGCTGCTACCTGCTGCAACCGGCCGATGCGTTCGCGGCGTACGCGTTGACCGGTGTGATGGCCGAGTACGAGGGCGCTTGCTACATGCGGACGCTCAGGGCCGAGACCGAGTTCCTGTACAACGAGCACGAGGTGTTCAACCTCGGCGGGTTCCATGTGCTGCACAAGGGCCGCGATGTTTGCATCTGTGCTGCGGGCTACATGGTGCACGAAGCGAACCGCGCGGTCGAGCTGCTCGATCAGGCGGGCATCAGCGCGACGCTGGTGGATCTGTACTCGCTGCCGTTCGATTCGGACATGCTGCTGGACATCATCATGGAGAACAACGGCATGGCCATCTCCATCGAGGACAACTACGGCGGCGGCATCGGCTCGGCGATCGCCGACGCCATGACCGAAGCGGGCGATGCCTTCACGCTCGAGCAGATGTACGTCCGCCGCATCCCCAAGAGCGCCAAGACGCCCGACGAGATGCTTCAGATGTGCGGGCTGACGGCGGGCGACCTGGTCGCCAAGGCCAAGTCGATCCTTCAGGTGGTGTAACGGCGAGGCTTATGGCCGCATGGGGCGGCTTAGGCCAGCCCCGAGAGCCACCCACTCAAGTGAACGAAACAAGCACCACGGACCCGGGTCCGTGGTGTTTCTTTATGCCCTGTTGCCGCCAGAACGGCGCTCGGCTCTTTCAGTGGCCCGGGGAAAGATGGAACGGAAGCCAGTTCTCCCAGCTCTTGATGCGCAGGATGATCTTGCGTGCGATATCAAGATGGTGCTTCTTACCCGTGTAGACCGTCACCAGCGCGCCAGCGCCCGCGGGCAGGTCGATCTCGTCTTCCATATCAAGCAGCACGGGGATGCGGCCCCTGCGGGCCATGCCCATGAGCGGGTCGATCGAGCCGCGTGCCGTCAGCGTGCCCTCGGCGAGCGCGGGCTGAACCGCTTTGACGGTCGCGCTGAAGACGCGACCCGGCAGGGCATCGAACGCGACTTCGGCCTTATCGCCCGCATCGATGAACTCGATCTGGCTCTGGCTGAACCCCGCGACCATGTAGGGGCCTTCGTCGTGCACAAAGACCATGAGCTGCACGAACTGCATGGGCATCACGAATCGGCCCGGACGAACCGTTACCTGCACGACCCGGCCATCGGTGGGCGCGACAAGGGTTGTTCGGTCGAGCTGGTACTGCGCAGCCGCGAGGTCCGCTTCGAGCCGGTCGGCCTCGGCTTGCGACTGCGACAACTCAAAGTCGGTGCCCGCGCCGCTGGCGACCACCTTCTTCTCGCGTTCGAGCCGCTCGACGGCGATATCGACCTGGGCTTGCAGCGAGGCCACGCGGGCCTCGTACGCCTCGGGATCGATGGACAGCAAGGGCTGACCGGCCTTGACCTCGCCGCCCTCAAGAACATGGACTTCCGAAACGCGGCCCGTAACCTCGGCGATCATCGGCGTGACGATCGCGTACGTGCGCGCATGACCGGTCATCGGCTGGTAGCGGTTGAGGAACATAAACCCGAACAGCAAGACGACGAGGATGATGAACACGGACGTGAAGCACGTCCACAAGTTGATGGGCAGCAGCTTGAACTTCTTGAAGATCAACCACCAGCAGAAGCCGTAGATACCGAACAACATCTCAAGCATCGGCGGTGCCCTCCTGCTGGCTGGCCTTGGTTGGCTGTGCCTGCGACAACCGGCTCTCAAGCTGGATCTCAAGCTGGGCGATGCGGGCCTCGAGCGCCGCGACCTCATGCCCGCTCGCCGGGCCTTCGCCCACACCATCGACATGGACCTTCAGCGAGCTGTCCGGATTGGACACCGCCCACAGGAACACCAGCGGCCAGATCGCGTGCAGCGTGAACAAGCTCAGCCAGCAGGCGTAGTGGATCGCCTCGGCCTGCGGATGCTGACGCTTCTTGGCAATCCGGTGCGGGATGTCGTGGATGAAGATGAACAGGTACGACAGGGCTGTCGCCGACAGCAGCAGCATGACCAAGGCCAGAATCTCGAGCATGAAAAAACCTCCGAGAAGCCCGCAAGCGGACCAACGGAGGATATCAAACTCAGAGCACCTGGTCTGGGCCGGGTGAGCCATCTGCGGGTCTTGATGGCTGCTTTTTTGTCGGAAGTCAGTTGTGGGAATCAACTGTGGGAATCGGCTGTGGGAATCAGCTGTGGGAATCAGCGTCTGCGGCGGGCGGCACCCAGAGCGCCGAGACCGAGCATCGCGAGAGCGCTTGGCGAGGGCACCAGGTTCACGTTGTCGATCGCGGAAGCATCCGCTCCGTTGGTGTACTCACCCCGGATGTACAGCCCGTCGAGCGAGCCGAGCACCGTGCGCAGGTCGCCTTCGGTTGCATCGGTTGCTGTGAGCGTGCCGTTGGCGAACGAATCGATCAGCTTCCAGTCAGCGCTCGCATCGATGAGGCCCATCCAGCTTGTCCAACCGGAAGTGAGCGGCAGCACGTCGAGATCCACGCCGAGTTGCAGGCCGCCGCCGGTGAGCATGATGTCCGCCCGGTCCACGATGCTTGTCTGGTTGCCGGTGATGCCCAGCACGTCCCAGCTCAGCGAGCCGCCGTAGAACGACGACTGGTTGCCGAGGAACGCCGACGGCGCGGAGAAGTACCAAATCTGTCCGTTGGTAGCATCGGTAGCCCGGATGGCCCCGGCGGGGTTGCCGAGCGCATCGGTCCATGTGAAGTTGCGGGCATCGTTGAGCGTGCCCCAGCCCTCGTCGTCCGCATCAAAGGTCGAAACTATTTGAGCGCTGGCCGCCGAGGCCAAAACCAAGCTCGCCGAGACGGCGAGACGCATCGAATTCAAACGCATGAGAACTACTCCCTCTCTAAGACCACTCTCCGAGGCCAGCGCCCATACAGCCAGCCGCGAAGCCCAGCGTACACGCCACCCCGCCCATGGCCAATAAAACCTCGTTGCGACAAGGATTTATCGATCTCGCTGAGGCAAAAAACGACCGCCCGTGATGGGGCGGCCGCGTGGGTTCAGATTTTCAACCTGGCTCGAGGTCACGGCTTTCGATGCGGCTCGCTTACGGACAAGGCCCGATGAGCCCGAGCAGGGCGAGGAAGTCGCCGAAGCTGACCATGCCGTCACCGCCAAGCGTGCCGAAGTCATCGGCGATGTCGCCCGTGCAGCCAGCGGTGCCGCCGGGGCACGGGCCAACCAAACCGAGCAGGGCGAGGAAATCGCCGAAGCTGATCATCCCATCGCCGCCGTTGAGTGTGCCGAAGTCGTCCGCGATGTCGCCCGCGCAGGCTGGCTCGCAGAGCGCGCTGCCTGTCATGTCGCACTGGGCATCGTCATCGAGGAACGGCAGCATCCAGTTGTTAACGTTTTGCGGGTGGAAGTTGAGCGCGACACCGCCGAGCCCGAGGCCGCAGAGGTGGCAGTAGCTCATAATGGTGCCGGGCAACTGAGAGAAGTCGCACGGGTTTCCCGCGCCCCGGTCGTCGCCGCAGGTGTCGATATCGCCAAGGGGGAACTGCTCGTGCGTGTGCGGCGCACCGAAGTTGTGGCCCCACTCGTGGGCGGTGACCATGATGTCCCAGTTCTGGACGTTCTCGTCTTCGAGTGGGTACGGGAAGAACCCGTTGAGATTGCCCGACAGCGCGTAGTTAAACTCGGGATAGCACATGGCAGCCAGCCACGCAACGCCGCCGCCGAGGCCCCGACCGGAGAAGAAGTGCGCACCGTGGTAGAACGCGACAGGCGGGTTCGCTTCCCACGTGTTGCGGAATTGGCCGAGCTGGCCGCCGGCACCGTCTTCGTTCCAAGGATCGCTGCCCGACCACAGCCGAAGGAAGATGATCTCGAACCGCACGTTGAGGTCGCGGGTGTAGATCTCGCTGTTGGCTGCAACGAGCAGCGTGGCGTAGTCGGTAGCAGCGGCCTGGTTATCGCCAAAGAGATCGAGCAGGAACTCGCGGTCGGTCTCGATCGCGACCTGCGCCACACGACATGGCGGGCCGTCCATCTCGGCGGGGGGCATCGGCTGGGCTGCATGGCCGGGAATCTCCAGCACGATGCAGTCTTCGACGCCCCACGACACCGCACCCGCTGGCGCGTCGGCCGTATCGAACACCATGATCGGGCCGTCGTCACCGACGCGGCCGGAACTGATCATCCATGTGCCGCCTTGGTGCTGAATCATGCCGTAGGTGAAGTGGTCGGACATGCCAAGCACCACGAGCGACCCGGGCACGCCCTGCACCGAGCCCGTAAAGATGTCAGCGGTCGGGCCAGCGAGTGGCTCGTGCTCGTTGAGCCGCAGCACCGCACCTTCCGCGATGGGGTTTGATCGCTTGAGATCGAGATCGAACGTCAGGCCTTCGCCCACGGCGACACCTTGAAGCACGACGTGATCGAGGCCAGCGACGCTTGCACGCAGGCCCGGACGCATCTCGATGGCCTGTCCCGCGTAGAAGCCCGAGGCATCAAAGTCGGTGGGGGTAAACGCATCGGGGATGATGGCTTGCCCACATGCGACGGTGGTAATGGCCATTGCGAATACAGCGGCGGTGCGGTTCATGATTTTGTCTCCGGTCGGTCCCAGCGGCCGCGCGGGCGAAATGTCCACGCTTGTTGCCTATTCGCACCGCTCGCGGGAAGTGTTGCATGCGTTCGCCGAGGGTGTTTTCCTAAGACAGCGGCCGCCCGCGAAGGCGACCGCTGGTTGGTTCAACTGAGAAGCGGGCATTCACCCGCTGATGGCCTTACGGGCAGGGACCGATGAGCCCGAGCAGCGCAAGGAAGTCGCCGAAGCTGATCATCCCATCGCCGCCGTTGAGCGTGCCGAAGTCGTCGGCGATATCGCCCGTGCAGCCAGGGGTTCCGCCGGGGCAAGGCCCGATGAGCCCGAGCAGCGCGAGGAAGTCGCCGAAGCTGATCATGTCGTCGCCGCCCGGAGTGCCGAAATCGTCGGCGATGTCGCCGAGGCAGGCCGGTGAATCAGCGGGTACGAGCTTGATCGACCATGCACTGACGTTGCCCGTGTCGCCACCTGCGTTGTCGACGACGGTGAACGTCCAATCGCCCTGGGCGTCTTGGCCGTCGAAAGCGCTCAAGGGCGTGACGGGCAGGTACACGCCCGACGGGAAGCTGCCGAGGTTCTCCCAGGGCGAGGCGCCGTCATCGGAGAATTCGTAGTCGCCGCCCAGATCCGCGCTGCTGCCGAATTGAGAGCCCGGCACGCCGGGGCGGTCAGCCAGCGTCACGGTGGTGCCGTTGTGCTCGATGCGGAAGATCAGGTCGCCGACGTAGGTGTGCGAAGCGCTGAAGCAGACCTTGGCGTCGGCGATCTCGAAGCTCTCTGGCACGGTGAGTGTGCGAGAAATGGTCGTGTTGTCATTGATGGGCATGCCTGGCCCGCTGTACATGACCGTGCCGACATCGAGCGTGGCATCGCGGGTCGTGTCGCCGTCGCCATCGGTCAGGTTGGCAAACGTGATAGTGGACGCGTAAGCGCCGGCAGCGAGGCCGTTGGCGGTGCCGTTAAGGCTCACGGTCACGTTGGCCGAGGTCAGCGGCGAAAGCGAGCCCGAGCCGTTGGTGACGCTGAGCCACGCAGCGGTCTCGGTCACGCTGTAGCTGTAGGTCTCGGTCTCGCTGGTGTTCTCGACAACGTAGACAACCGAGCTGCCAACGAACGGGCCGCCGATGGGGCCTGATGCCGCGAAGTCAGTCTGCGGCGTGATGTTGATGCCGCTGGGCGTGAAGTCGCCATCGGTGTCCATCATCATGAGGCCCGGGTTGCTCGGCGCAAGCAACTGCTGAAGGCCCGCGCCCCACGAGACGCTCACGCGGCCATACCAGTCGGGGTCGTTGTTGCCGCACGCCGCGAACCCGCCGTGAAGCTGGCCGATGATGCGGTGGTTCTGATCAAACAGCGGCGAACCCGAGGAGCCGCCCTCGGTGGTGCCAGTGTCCCAGTCATCCACACGAACGTGGGTGCCGTTGGGGTTGATCGAATCGCTCAGGTAGTTGGTGATGGTCGTGGGCTGGAACTCAAAGCTGATGCGTTTCTCTTCGACCGCGGGGTGGTGAATCGCGACTGCTGTGGTCGCGTTGGCGCCCGAGCGGTCCCAGCCGGCTTTGGAGACCATGTACGAGGGGTTGATGGCTTCTTCCATCTCGACGACGGTGTAGTCGCTCGCGGAGGAATCATCGCGCCAAATGGTTCCCGAGTTGAACTGCGCGAGCGAGCCGTTGCCGTTGCCGCCCGAAGCGCCCGAGCCGGGCGCGCGGCAGGTCGAGTTCTGGTAATTCCAGTACACGACCATCGTCTGGTCGTTGCCGGTGTTCACGCCGCAGTGGTCGGCGGTCAGGAAGTATTCCCGTCCCTCGGTGTTGTTGATCATCGAGCCCGAGCAGGTGAAGAAGCCGTTGACCGAGTAGGCACCAGAGGCCGCGATCTCGTTCTCCCAGCCCATGCCATCGGGGCAGACCACATCGACGTTGCACGAGCCGCTCTTGCCCTCGAGGGCGTTAGCGAGACCGAACCCGCGGTAGCCGGTGTTGATCGCGCCCAGATCAAGAATGACCTGGTCGGCGACGGCTGCGGGCACGAGCACCTCGATGATCGCGTCGTTGCCGCTGGTCACGGGGGTCCAGAGCTGGCCGTGGTCGGCGTTGTCTTCTGAGGTGAAGGCGCGGTACTCGGGCGCACCGAACGTTGGGTAGATCAGCATCCGCGCGCCCTCGGGCAGGTGGTAGCTGAGGAACCCGAAGTTCAGGCTCAGCGCGTTGTCATTGCTGACGCGCACCCGCCACAGCCAGTACTTACCGCCAGCCACTTCTTCCCACAGGCCGTGGGTCGCAGGCGTGATGGCAACCTCGTTGGCTACCGCGAAGCGCGCGGGCTTGTTCTCGGAAGCCTCTGCGGCTTCGAGCGCCGCGACCTCGGCAAAGTCGATCGGGTCGGCGACCACGGTTGGTACGTCTTCGAGGTCCGCCACCTTGGCGAACGTGTACGCGGGATCAAAGATGCCCTGCGCCGATGCCATCTGAGGCATACCAGCCGAAGCCACCAGCGCCATCAAAATCGACGCGCGATTCATTCCGTTCTTCCGCATAAAGACTCTTCCCTCTGTTGGTGGCAACGACGCAGCCGTCGATCCACGGTCCTGAACGACTTGTCAGCCGAGCCTGGGGTCAACATGCCCCGCTCGGCCCCCGAATCCCCGGTTGATCGCAGCGGGACGAACGCCCGCTGCGGGTACCGATACGGCCCGCATCTCTATCTGTTCGACCCGATCGCAAGCCCGCACAAGGATTTACCCCCGTCGTGTCCGTTGGGCAGATGGTCAAGCCGAGCCAAACCAATCAAGCGGGCTCCTGCTTGTGGCTGGAGCGTTGAGCCTCATGGCTGGCTTGTTATCGGGCGTGATTGAATCATGGGCAGGGACCGATGAGCCCGAGAAGTGCCAGGAAGTCCCCAAAGCTCACCATCCCGTCACCGCCGTTGAGCGTGCCGAAGTCGTCAGCGATATCCCCGGTGCAGCCAGGGGTTCCGCCGGGGCAAGGCCCGATGAGCCCGAGCAGCGCGAGGAAATCGCCGAAGCTCACCATGCCATCGCCGCCCGGCGTTCCGAAATCGTCGGCGATGTCGCCGAGACAGGCCACCATCGGCACGGGGCCGCTGGCCACAAGCGTGAGATCGGCGGTGCTGGTGATGGTCACGCCGCTGACGACCTGCTCGCCCGTGCCGCTGAGCACGACCGAGAGGTTGACGTCGCTGCCCACGACCTGCACCGTGCCGCTGAGATCACCGGAGAATGTTCCGAAGTCGGCGAGGTTGACCGTGGTGCCATCGAGCGCGCTGAAGAGCCCGCTGGCCGAAGCGGTCCCGCTGCCGGTGAGTGCGATCGGGACGCCGACGATGGTGAACGCACCCCCGCCATCGACGGGCGCAAACACGGTGGGCATCGCCGATGCGTAGCTCGCGCTGACGCCGCCGATCGTCAGGCTCGCTGAGCCCAGGAATCCAAGGCTGAAGTTGAAGCTCAGCGAGTTGGTCGCGTTGAGCGCGAAGTCCGCCACCGAGACCCCGGTCGGAGCGGCGTAGCTGTCGAGTTCAAGACTGACCGAGCCCGCAAGCGGCGTTGAATCGGAGTCTGAAACACCCACCGCACTCACTTCAACGTTCAATGACGACTGGCCCTGATCGACGGTCAGGTCGGCCACCTGCGCCGAGGCACCCCCAGCGAGCAACAACGAACCCGAGATAGTGAGCATGCGCATGCGAGCGGCCCTCCGATGAGCGGTCTGTGGTTATCAGACGAAGCGTCTGAAGTCGGACCGCACCAGAACGGCCGATCTCTCGACCCTGTTTATACAGCAGGTTCGGCCCTGCCACCAAGCCCTCGCTCAAGACTTGTCAAGGAAGCCGGCTCTCGGATCACGGGCAAGGCCCGATGAGTCCGAGAAGTGCCAGGAAGTCCCCAAAGCTCACCATCCCGTCACCGCCGTTGAGCGTGCCGAAGTCGTCAGCGATATCCCCGGTGCAGCCAGGGGTTCCGTCGGGGCAAGGCCCGATGAGCCCGAGCAGCGCGAGGAAGTCCCCGAAGCTCACCATGCCATCGCCGCCCGGCGTTCCGAAATCGTCGGCGATGTCGCCCGTGCAGTCGTTGTCGCACGCCACGACCGCAGCGAGCCCGCGTGCGGGCAGGGGCGTTCCCGAGCCGACGCCGGTGGAGGGGTCTTGCCCGCCGACCTGCGTGAAGTTGCCTCCTACGAGGAGTTGTTCGCCCCAGGCATACAGCCCGAAGGCCGAGGCGAAGCTGCCGCTGACGGACGGGTTGTTGACGCCGCTACCGAGCACCGGTTGCCAGAGGCCGGCTTCGAGCTTGGCGAAGTAGCCGACCTCAAAGAACGCGGTGCCGCCGGCGTACAGCGCGGGGCCGTTGCCGTCGTCGAAGACTTCAAGATCAGTAATGCGGCCGCTGACGGTCTGGCCGATGCCGGTCCAGCTCGTGCCGTCCCACTTGGCGCATTGGAAGACCTGCCCCACGCCGCCGATGCGGAACTGCCCGCCCGCGATGTACAGCGCTGGGCCAGTGCCATCGTCGAAGACCTGGAACGTGGTCATGTTGTTGGTCACGCTCGTCGGCACGAGGCTCTGGCCAAAGCTCTCCCAAAGCCCCGTCGCAACATTGAACCGCGCGACCATGCGGGAAGAAACCCCATCGACCGAATCGAACCTGCCGCAGACGTAGATCGCTCGGCCGCTGCCATCGTCCCAATCAGCAAGGGCCGCAGCAAACGGGCTGAACGTGCCTCCGACACCGAGTCCGTTGCCCCACTGGTGGAAGCTCGCGCCGTCAAAGCTCGCCAGGCCGTTGGCGGTAACGCCGCCGATCGTGCCCCACTGCGAGCCCGCGACGTACAGCCGTTCGCCATCGCCGATGTCCGCGGGCAAGAGGTCGTAGCTCGCTCGAATGGTGGCCTGCGTGAAGCCAGCGCCGACGCCTTCCCAGTTCGTGCCGTCCCAGCGGGCGAAGCTGTTGCCCGCGTCCGACCCGCCCGCGAAGTTGAACTGGCCGATCACATACAGCTTCTCGCCGTCGCCGTCATCCCAGGGCTGCAACTTCGTGAGAAACGCGTTGGTCGAGCCCTGCCCGATGCCCAGCCCGGGCCGCGACCACGTGCCATCGGCCGGGTTGTACACACCGAGGTAGTCGATGGCTGAGAACCCGCCGAAGTCCACGGCGCTGCCCCCAACGTACAGCTTCTCGCCCGTGCCGTCGTCCCACGCGAGCATGGGCTGGATGTAGCCGCCCGCGATGCCCGGGTTACCGAGCGTGGTGTCCCACTCGGGCAGGCACTGGGCCGCAGCCGAGCCGGCCAGTGTGAGCATCATCAGGGTCGAGCATTGTGCGTTGGTCATCTCAGGCTCCTTGGTCATGTCGCGGGTCAGAAGGGGCAAGCACTGCGCTCCGCCAATCACGGGCGGCGTCCGCGTTCGCAGTGTCGCAGATTACGAGGCGGTATTCAAGGGTTGTCTGGCACCTGAAGAGGCCAGTTCGCAGTTCGAGCCGTGGGCGGAAGCCCATGGTTTTCATGCGGCAACACAACCGTGGGCTTCCGCCCACGGCTCGATGGGATAACTCCGGAATAAGTATCGCGATCGGGCGGGCCTACATCCGAGTCGCAGCATCCCCGCTGTGCGTGCGGAACCAGTCGATGGTCTGCCGAAGCCCGTCCTCGAAGGTGGTCCGCGCCTTCCAGCCGAGCAGCTTCTGGGCTTTGCCCGTATCGAGGCACCGCCTCGGCTGGCCGTCGGGCTTGGTCGGGTCCCAGCGGATCTCGCCGGCAAATCCCGTCAGCTTGACGATCAGCTCCACGAGGTCCTTGATCGTGATCTCAAAGCTCGCGCCCAGATTCACCGGCGTGGGCTCATCGAGCACTTCCGCTGCCCGCAGGATGCCCTCGGCTGCGTCGTCTACGTAGAGGAACTCCCGGCTCGCGCTGCCTGTGCCCCAGCACTCGATGTGGTCCGCGCCCGCATCGATCGCCTCGACACACTTACGGATCAGCGCCGGGATCACATGGCTTGAGTGCAGGTTGAAATTGTCGCCCGGGCCGTAGAGATTCACCGGCAGCACGTACGCACTCTTGAGCCCGTACTGCCGCTGGTAGCCGTCGAGCATGACCATCGCGGCCTTCTTGGCCACGCCATAGGGCGCGTTGGTCTCCTCCGGGTAGCCCTCCCAGAGATCGGCTTCTTTGAACGGCACGGGCGTGAATTTGGGGTACGCGCAGATCGTCCCGACCTGCACGAACTTATCGAGGCCCACCGCGCGCGCGCGCTCGATCAGGTGCAGCGCCATGGCCATGTTGGCGAAGAAGTACCGGCCCGGATTGTCAAGGTTGGCGCCGATGCCGCCAACTTCCGCAGCCAGGTGCAGCACCACGTCCGGCTTCATGTCGGCGTACATGCCCGCAGCCCCGGCCTCGGTGGTCAGGTCGTAGTCGGCCTGCCGGGGCACAAGCACCTGCTTGCAGCCGCGCTCGGCGAGCTTGCCGCAGACCACCTGCCCGAGAAACCCGCTGCCGCCGGTCACCACGACTCGTGAGCTTGCAAGATCGGTCGGCATCGCGGGGGTCTCCTCGTCGTCGTTCACTCAAGCCGGGCCATCTCGCCGGCCGAGCCCGAGTTTAGACCCCCGGCCAGTCGACTGGCCGTGAAACCCAGGGCGGCTAATCCCCAACCTCTGCATCCCCGAGAGCCCCCGTCTAACGTCCCCACCATGCACCAAAGCGAGCCCCAACCAGTGCAACGCCGACACGACCTTGATGCCCTGCGGGCGTTTGCCATGCTGCTCGGGATCTTGCTGCACGCCTGCCTTGCGTATGTGGGGTTTATCGGCTGGCCCGGCAACGAAGGCCCCACGCTGGGCGAATGGGGCCTGCTGGTGCCTTCGATCCACGGGTTTCGGATGCACCTGTTCTTTCTGCTGAGCGGCTTCTTCACCGCGATGCTCTTCGCCCGCCGAGGCCTGGGTGGACTCATCGCGCATCGCCTTAAGCGGATCGCATTGCCTCTGGCGATCGGCACCGTGACCATCGTGCCGCTGGTCTGGGCAGCGATCATCACAAGCGGAGACCTGAGCGCCAAAGCCCCTGCTGCTGCGGTCGTCCAAGACGAAGGCGCAGAGCCCGCATCGCTCCACGAAGCGGCGCGCACAGGCCGGCTCGACTGGATCGCACGCTATCTCGATGACGGCGCCGATCCTGATGCGCACGACCCGGCCCTGGGCCTGCCGCCCGTCGCGCACGCGGTGCTCGGCGGGCAGGTTGCCGCCGCTGACTTGCTCCTCGACCGGGGCGCCGATCCGAACGCCCTCTACCGCGATGGGTACTCAGCCTTGCACACCAGTGCGTTCTTGGGCCGCGACGAGATCATGGCGTTGCTGATCGAAGCGGGCGGCGACGTGAACCTCCAGAACCCCAACAACGGCGAACGGCCGCTTGACGGCACGCAGGCTCCTGAGCAGATGACCATGGCCATCTGCGGGTTCCTCAATGTGGAGGTCGAGTTTGAAGAAGTTGCAGCGGGCCGCGAGCGCATTGTTGCGATGCTCGGAGCCGCGCAGGCGGAGTCAAAGCCCTTTGTGTGGCGCGACTTTGTCAGCGGGTTGCTGTTTGGGTTCCCAGTGTTCCACCACCTTTGGTTCTTGTGGTACCTGTGCTGGATGGTGGCGCTGTTCGCGGTGGCTGTGACGGCGCTCAGGCTGTTCAAACTCGACCGGCCACTCGACCGGCCACTCGGCAAGCCACTCGGCAAGCCACTCGGCAAGCCACTCGGCAAGCCACTCGCAAGGATCGGATCGTTCGTCATCGGAACGCCGCTGTGCCTGCTGGTGCTGGTGCCGCTGACGCTGGTGTTTCAATGGCCGATGCATAGCCATGGCACGATTCCAAACTTCGGCCCCGACACGTCCGTCGGCTTGCTCCCGATGCCCCACGTGCTCGGGATCTACAGCGTTTTCTTTGGATTCGGCGCGATGCTCTACGCGGTCCCTGGCGCGATCGACCGCGTGAGCCGGTGGTGGTGGCTCATGCTTCCACTCGGCCTGGCCCTGCTTGTGCCGGGCCTGGCGCTGGGCATGCGATTCGAGATGGCCGAGAGCTGGTTCGCAGATGAACGGGTCCGGCACCTGGTCAGTTCAATCGTGCAGGTGCTGTTCGCGTGGCTCATGACGTTCGGACTGATCGGCGCGTTTCGTGTCATGCTCGGCCGAGAGCGCCGGTGGGTGCGGTACATGAGCGACGCGAGCTACTGGCTGTATCTGGCCCATCTGCCGGTCATCATGTTCGGCCAGATCGCACTCACACACGTCGACCTGCCCGCAGCGAACAAGGTTCTGCTGCTCACCGCTGGATCAACGCTGTTGCTCTTGGCGATGTACCAGCTTGGGGTTCGGTACACGATCTTGGGACGAACGCTCAATGGCCCGCGCAGCCGATCAATGAGCGATGTGTCACCCGCGCCACCGAAGAGCGATCGCTAACGCCGATCGTTCACGAGGTTGTCGCCCTCGTTCCACCGAACGAACGCCTCGATGTACGCCGCGTCGCCCCGGCCAGCGACGCCGTCGCCATCGAGGTCCACCGGCGATCTTGTCACCGCGCGCACGTCGTCGGCATCGACAGCACCGTCACCATTGACATCGAACCACGGCTCGAACGCTGGCCTCTGGGGTGCGATCAGTTCGCTCAGCACATCAAGCTCGGTGATGGTGGCGAAGCCCAGCGGCCCTCCGACCTGGCCCACGAGGCGAACGCCGTCGGCCTGCACTGTTGATGGGAGCGCGTAGTCGATGATCTCGTACAGCACGCCCGGCTGCTGCTGAATCGAAGCGACGGCTCCAGCCTGCTGCACCCATTGGCCGCCGATGCGGAGCCAGATTTCCACGTCTTCGATCCACCCGCCGTCGGCGCCAACCGTGCGCACGCCCGAACCCTCGATAAGTTGGACCACCGAAGCCTCGACCTCTTGCTGGTACTCGATGTCAATCGTGAAGGTATCGCCCGGCAGCAGCGAGCCGTTCTGCGTGCTGAACGCGCGTTCCTCGCTGTAGGGCCAGAACACGGTTCGGCCAGTGTTCGATGCCTCATACCCGTTGGCAGCGACCGAGCCGTCGCCCGTTGAGAACCCCTGCGACGGGTTCGGGTTGCCGGCGTTGTGCGTCACGGTGGGCGCACGGCCCGCCTCGGTCTCGCGCGCGTTGGCGCTACGGCTTGCGAGCCGCTGCGATGGGCTCACGCTCGACGGCGGTTCAGCCAGATTGGGCGGCAGCAGCCACTGCCCGTTGTCCGTATCGACCAGCCCGCCGGCGGCAAGCACCTCCGCCCGCACCAGCGGGATCGTCCGCTCGGCCATCATGGTGAAGGTGTCTTCTGCACTGGTGTCAGCGGGCAAGTAGTCGACCAGCCCGTCCCGCGTCGAACTCCACCGGTACCGGTCGCTCAGGACCGGGGCGCCGGGGTCGTACGCCGAAATCTGTGCCTGAACTTCGCTTGTGCCCAGCAGCAACCCCATCAGCCCGCCCATCGTCGCGGTGCCGTTGTCCGAGTCCCACCCGCTCAGCGTTCCGATGCGGATCGTGCGCACCACGTCACCATCGCCGTAGAGCAGCGCGATCAGCCCGCCCGCAAGGTTTACCGTGGATTCGAACCAGTTGCGGTAGTTGTACCCGTTGGCTGCGTCGTTCACCTGGAACCGGTCAGCGACAAGGTCGCGGGTGCGCTCCCAATCGTCGATGTCCGGGTTCGATAAGAAGTCGGCGACCACAACATCAATGACATCCGATGCAACACTCGAATCCGGCAGGTGGGAACGCGACTGCTCGACCATCCAGAGAATCTGATCAGGGACGCTCAATTCGCGAGGCACGACCGCTGCGTAGGAATACAGCAGCACATGAAACTGGGATGCGTGCATCGCGTGCCCGCGAGCGGTGGTCCTGATGGGAAGGTCGGCCAGCTCGAGCGCTCGCGTGGGCATGCCGGGCGCAAACACGCCGAAGGACTCCGTGGTGAGCTGGGCATCGATATCCAGCCCAAACTGATTCGACGAGCCAAGCGATGTCGAAGGCGGCAGGATGCCCAGCCCCATAAGGAAACGGGCTCGCTCGTTCGAGACAAAGATCCGCCGATTGATATGCGCAACCCACGCATCGGCTATCTCGGTTGGCGTAAACGTTACCCGGCCCAGTGTGTGCGCCAGATGCAGGTAGACATACTCGATGTCAGTGTCGTCATCGGCCCGCCAGGGTTCCTGAAAGACCAGGTCGTACGGCGGGTTTCCGGCGGTCTGCCAGTCGGCATCGGTGAAGAAAGGGGGCTGGCGGCGTGACCCCTCGGTGCGCAGGCCCGTCCAGTTGGCGAGCACCTGCGTGCGCCACATCGCGGCTACACGGTCGGCATACTCGGCCTCGTCGATCATCCGGGCGCTCTGGGCCGCCGCTGGCCCGCTCAAAAGCAGCGCCGCCAAGGCCCAGCCGACAGCCCGATGAAACTCCCTGCTTGTGATGCACTGCTTCATTGAAACTCGCCTCCAGCACGTTCGATCGGGCTGATCCCGTTCCACCTTACTGCTGGCCTCGGTAAGTACCAAGAACTCCGTTGGCCAAGTGCGCAGTTTTTGCATCCCCCCAGAGTCCAAGTTCGGGCTGAACCCATGTGGACCGGGGCTCGTAACCAGCCGGGGTCTATCCTGTTTGAGCTGCTTTATGCAGACCCGCAACCGGGGTTCAAGCCCCGCCCACCACGGGCCGACCAACCCCGAGGACCTCCAGTTGGCTCCATCAGGAAGGCGATGAGCATGACCACCCACCAAGGCCGAAGGGCCCTGATTACCGGCATCACTGGACAAGACGGCTCGTACCTGGCTGAGCTATTGCTCTCCAAGGGCTACGAGGTCCACGGCGTGATCCGCCGCAGTTCATCATTCAATACCAGCCGGATCGACCACATCTACCAAGACCCGCACAACAACAAGCCCAGCCTCAAGCTGCACTACGGCGATCTGTGCGATGCCAACTCCCTGAGCCACGTCATGGAGGCTGCCCATCCGCACGAGGTCTACAACCTCGGCGCGCAGTCGCATGTCCGGGTCTCGTTCGACATGCCCATCTACACCGCTGAGACGGTGGGCATGGGCACCTACAAGCTGCTCGAAGCCATCCGCGAGCAGCAGGACAAGACCGGCGAAGAGATCCGTTTCTACCAGGCATCAAGTTCCGAGATGTACGGCAAGGTCGTCGAGACCCCGCAGACCGAAACCACGCCCTTCTATCCTCGGTCGCCCTACGCCGTCGCCAAGGTCGCGGCCCACTGGATTACCGTCAACTACCGCGAGAGCTACGGCATGCACGCATCCTGCGGCATCTTGTTCAACCACGAATCACCCCGTCGCGGCGAGACGTTTGTGACGCGAAAGATCACCCGCGCTGTGGGCCGAATCAAGATGGGCCTGCAGGACAAGGTGTTCCTGGGCAACCTGGACTCGAAGCGCGACTGGGGTTTCGCGGGCGACTACGTCGAGATGATGTGGCGGATGCTCCAGCAGGACGAGCCGGACGACTACGTGGTAGCAACCAACCGCACCATCTCGGTGCGCGAGTTCGCGGAAATGGCGTTCAACCATGTCGGGCTGAGCTTTGACGACCACGTCGAGTTCGACCCGCGGTACCTGCGGCCCGCCGAGGTCGAGCTGCTGCTGGGCGACCCGGCCAAGGCCAAGGAAAAGCTCGACTGGGTGCCGACGACCACAGTCGAGGAGCTTGCAGCGATGATGGTGGACTACGACCTGGAACTCGCCAGCCGCGAGAAGACCCTCAAAGATGCGGGGCACGCCATGCCCGAGTTCAGCGGACACGATCAGTGACACCGCCGACGGTCCCGACCCAGCCTCCGGACTCTGAGGAGCCGTCACCCGACGACGCTGAACCTGTCGGCAAACCCGCAGGGCAACCTGGGCTTCGTACTCAAACAGCGCGCGGGGTTGCGTGGTCTGGCCTGCAGACCGGCTTTAGTACTTTGCTGTCAACAGCCGTGTACTTGCTTCTGGTCGCCTTGCTCAGCCCTGAAGATTTCGGCATTGTCGCCGTCGCAAGCCTGCTGATATTCACGCTTCAGAATCTGATTGATGGCGGCTTTGCAGAGGCCATTATCCAACGGAAGCAAGTATCCGAACGGATGCTTTCCACCGCGTTCTGGACCAGCGTGGCCATTGCTGCGGTTCTCACCGTTTCACTCATCGCACTAGCCGGATGGGTCACAGGCCTCTTTAAGACCGACCAACCTCAAACCCTTTCACTCATCCTGACAGTGATGGCCGCTATCTTTCCACTCTCGGCCTTGCAGAGTGTTCCTCTCGCCATCATGCGACGAGAAATGAAGTTCAAGCCCTTGGCCATACGGACGATGATCGGCACCGCCTTAGGCGCGATTGTTGGGCTCACCTCCGCTCTTCTGGGCGCTGGCGTCTGGGCACTGGTCGCCCAACTGCTCGTCACAAACATCACAAACTGCCTTGCGCTGTGGCGGGTCTGCCCTTGGCGGCCTTCGTTCTTGTTTGACACCGACGAACTAAGCTCGCTCCTGAAATTCAGCGGCTCGATCGTGGGCATCCGAGCGCTCGATGTAGCCAATAGCAGGCTCGAACAATTTCTCATCGGCGGCTTTCTCGGGGTCGTCGCGCTCGGCCTGTACGCCGTCGGCGTGCGCATCGTCACCATGCTGCTCCAGATGATGTACGCCACGATCGGGGCAACAACACTCAGGGCTTTTTCGGTCGTGCAGGACGATCCACCTCGGATTCAATCCGCATTCCTCGACGGGGTGGGTCTTGTCCAGCTCGCAGCCATGCCCGCGTTCGCCGGGCTGGCCATACTTGCTCCGGAGATAATCAGCCTCTTTGGGCCACAATGGTCCGATGCAACGGTGATTCTCCAGATCACGTGCCTAATCGGTGTTACACGCGCAGCCGCTTATTTTTCTTCTTCACTGCTCACCGCATTGGGCAAGCCACACCTGCGGCTGGTCATCGGCATCATCAGCGCGGCTTTGAACGTCGTAGCTTTCTTCATCGGGATGCAATGGGGCATCGAAGGAGTCGCGATCGCCGTCGCGATCCGCGTTCTCCTCATCTCTCCTGTCATGCTCCTTGTATGCCGCCACTTCATCCAGTTTCGACTCACCAGCTATGCGTCGCGGTTCGTCCCTCCTGCCATCGGCTCACTCGTGATGGCCGGGGGTATCCTCGCACTGCGGGCATGGCTTCCTGACAGCCTTCACAATGCTGCTGTGATAGCAATTCAGATAGTTGTCGCAGTCCCGGTTTACGCTCTCGTGGTTTCAATGGTCGCCCCTAGCGCAGCGGTAACACTGCTTGATACAGTGGACCAAGCCTCCCCGGCAGGCAAGCGGATCACAGCTTCAGCTCGCCGAATTGTCGGGTTCTTCGCATGGTCACACACGAACAAGAGGCACGCATGAGCGACCATCCATTTCACTTAGAGCCTCTCTCACTTAGAGGCTGCGATCAGCTCCGAACGTGCTGGTGTGGGCGCCTGATCGAAACAGCTTGCATCGCGAACGAGAAGTAGTTCCGAGTATGCCCCACGCCCACTCACAGAGTTCATTGCTATGACCAGTAAGCAAACCACAGATGCCAGCCCGCTGAAGCGCCTCAAGACCTTCAAGAACAGGGCCAAGTCGGCCAGTCTATTAGTCTTGGGGACGCGCCGTGCCCGACGACTTAGGCACGTGTCGGACTACCTTGGCCAAGCCCCAGCGCTAGGTTACGTTGGCTGGGTGAATCAGCACAACCTAGGCGACGAGGCGCTGTATGACGCCTATTGCGAGCTGTTTCCCAAGTTCGCCCTGCTCGCGCTAACTCGGCCACTGCCTGTAGAATTTTGGTTGCATGCTGGCCTGATCCGCCGCGGAAATCGCTTCAACGCAGTGGTGGTGGGCGGAGGCACGCTTATCAATCACTGGGGCTATCTACGAAGAATTGAGCGGGCGCAGTCCGATGGAATTCCGACCTACGTCTTCGGTACCGGTGTTCTTGATCTTGATTTATACTCATCGCATCGACCCGACGGCCCGTGGAAGGAATCCCGCGATCGTTGGGCTGCATGCATTGCCGCGGCACAGTCAGTCGCAGTACGTGGACCACGGTCGGCCGCGAGCCTCCTAACAATGGGTATCAAGGATGTGAGCATCGTGGGTGACCCCGCGCTTTCGGTGTGCAACCCGCCCGATACTCCCCGTGCGATTGGACCGAAGCGAGTAGCCATCAATATCGGCAATATTGGCGCCGCCTGGGGAGATGCCGACTCGTCCGACTCACTGGCAGTTGAAGTGATCCACCAACTCGTTGCAAGAGGCTGGACGGTCGATGCGTTCGGTATGCATCGTTCTGATCTTGAACGCATTCAGAAACTGAAGCGTGAACTCGGAGCCCCAATTCAAGACATCTGGTTCGAGCCAGATTCGACGGTCTCATTTCTTTCAAAGCTCGATCAGTACGAGTTCGTGCTCAGCCAGAAACTGCACGGAACCGTGCTCGCCTGCGGCCTCGGAATACCGAATATATCGCTGGCGTACGACCCAAAGTGCCTCGATTTCATGGAAACGATGGATGCCCTGCCCCTCGCCCTTCGCCTCGACCAAGTCAATGCAGAAAAGGTACTGGAAGTATTCGATAGTACTGTCAATGACTACTCACTGATAAGTGGCTCTCTCATTAAGCGGACGCGACACTGGCAAAGCATCCAACGGGAAGCGGCCGATGTGGTTACAACAAACATTCTCGCCTCGTCGTAAAGCGGGCCGCGTGATCAGTTTGCGTGCGGTTGTTCTGATTTCCACTGCCCGTTAAGCCGCCTCTTACCACGGCGAAGCGAATACCCTTAGCCCCGGCTTACTTTTGTCCGTAGATCCTTGGAACGAGCCCAGACGAATCGACCCGAGATGCCGCACTCAAAGATCGCCTTCCTAACCATCCGGCACAACAAGGCCAACCCCTATACCGGCAACCTCTGCGATGCCATCGAGGCGGCGGGGTTCACCGTCGAGGGCACGGGGTTCCGCACGCTGTTCCTTCCGCACATGCCGCGCGACGCTCGCATCTTGCATATCCACTGGCTTGGGGCGCTGGTGACCGCACCAAGCAGACTCAAGACGGTGTTCAAGTTCTCGTTGTTCTTCTTGCAGCTCGCCTGGCTTCGAATCAGAGGCGTGCGCATCGTTTGGACCGTCCACAACCTGCTCAACCACGAACGCCACAACCGATCACTCGATCTGCTAGCGTCGCGGTTGGTTGCCAGTTGGTCCAGCGCGGTCTTCGTGCACTGTGCCTTTGCACGCGATGAGGTGGTCCGCCTCTACAAGGTCAAACAGCCTGACAAGGTCGCTGTTGTTGAACACCCTAGCTATGTGGGCTCGCATCCCAACACCATCGAACCGGCCAAAGCGCGGGATGAACTGGGCCTCGCCAAGGACCACCGCGTCGCGTTGTTCCTTGGTGTCATTCGACCGTACAAGGGCGTGCTCGATCTGATCGAGGCGTTCAAACAGATCGAACTGCCCGATGCCCGGCTCATCATCGCGGGCAAGATGAGGGAGATGACTGAGGCTGAGCTGACCGCACACGTCCGAGATGATCCCCGCATCATGCTGCACACGGGCTTTGTCGCCGACGAACGGGTGCAGGTGTTCATGAACGCCGCGGACGTGGTCGCGTTGCCGTACCGAGACATGCTGACCTCTGGCAGCGCGTTGCTCGCGATGTCGTTCGGCAAGGCGGTCGTTGGTCCGCGCATCGGCTGCATGCCCGAGCAGGTCGGGCCTGATGGAGGAGTCTTGTACGACGCCAACAATTCGGCCGGGCTCCGCGACGCGCTGGCGCGAGCCCTGTCCGATCCCGCCACAACCGATCGAATGGGAGTCGCTGGTCTCGCGCGAGCCGAGTCGCTCACCTGGGACCAAATGGGCGAAGAGATCGCGAAGGTGTACCGTTCGGTCTTAGGCGAGTGAGGCCTGTTCTACTCAGTCTCGGTGTCGAAGCTTGCGGTAGAGCCGATAGATGCTCGGGTTGTGCAACGGGTGGATGCCGAGGCGATCCTTCAGGCTGGGCTTCCCGTACCCCGTGTGCATGAGTTCGAGAATCCGCTTCCAACTGACTTCTGATACAAGCGTCGGGTCTTGCTTCAGCCGCTCGCGGAGGAGTTCGCGATCACCCTTTGCAGCGATGACATGGTCCGATATCTTCAAGAGATCCGTAATGCGAACATCAGTATCGAAGCGCGCTTTCACTGACTGCGAGCCGGTCTTTCCATACCGCGCCCGGAGCGAGGAATCCTCGGCAAGTTCGTGCATGGCGCGAACCATGGACCGGGCGTCGTGAACAACGAGACCGCCCTGTTGATGGCCGACCACCTCAACCTGCGAATTGTCTTTCATCGGCGTCTGAAGCGTGATGACCGGCACCTCACACAGCATGGATTCGCCAAAGACCTGACCAAAGCTCTCGCCAATAAGCGCCGCGTGCAGAAAGATGTCCATCGCGCCGTATCCGCGACGCAGCTCTTTGTCGCCGTACAAGAACGGGGGACAAACGACGCGGCGACGGATGTCCGGCGGCAACATTTCCATCGCCCCGGCAAGGCTCTCAGGCAGACCCACCACCATGAGCCATGCGTCCGCTCGCCTGGCGGCGCACTTAGCGAAGGCCTCGAAAATGATCGGGTGCCACTTGCCCGGAATCGGCGATCCAAACCGCCCGAACACTACCGCGTCTTGCGGAATCCCGTGCTCGCTGCGGAATGCCTGTCGCACCTCCGAGCTCTCGGGGTAGAAATTCTGGCTCTCGATTACGTGCGGAGCGATGACTCCCACCGGCTTGGGGCGGCTGCCTCGTGACCACTGTTGAAACTTCCACAAACACCATTCACTCAGCTGCATGTGCAGATCAATCAACTCGCGATCAGGCGAATAATCCACCCTGCCAAAGTGATTGCATTCGATCACGCTGAGGCCCGGATGAGCCTCTCGGATGGCGCGAAGAACAGCGGCCGTTTCGGGATCAGACGGTCCGGGCCTGTGCACATGGATCAGGTCAGGATTCCAACTTACCGCTTGCCGCACCGCCGCCTCTCGCTCGGCCGCAACCCTGCTGCCCACAAACAGTTCGAGCCCACGTTGGCGTATCTCGTCTTCTCGCTCCCCGCCCTCCTGAAAGGCAAGGAACGCGACATCATGACCACGGTCGGCAAACCCGAATCCCCGCACCTTTGCCGCACGCTGCGAGCCTCCAGATTTCAAGTGCCGCGTGATGACCAAGATGCGCATGAACCGCTCTCCAACCTTTTCGTCTGCGTAGCTCGTTTAGGCGTGCGGGATTCTATCCTGTTTCAACACCGCCGTCATACCGCCAGCACTGCGCCTGCGCGATCGGCTTGCGCGGGGCCGCTAGCCCCGCTGTATCCTCCTGCTCACAGGAGGTCATTCGATGCTGACCGATGAAGTTGTCCAGGCCGCGAATACCGATCTCTTCAGCCTGCACAGTCTCGGCGCCCTTGCAGCGCTGACAAGCCTGGAAATCGTCCTGGGCATCGACAACGTGGTGTTCATCTCGATTCTGGCATCCCGCCTCGAGAAAGAAAAACAGAAGCTTGCGCGAAGGCTCGGGCTGATTCTCGCGATGCTCGGCCGCATCCTCCTGCTCATGGTCGCGGGCTGGGTCATGACGCTCACGAACGACTGGTTCACCATCACCGGCCACGGGTTCAGCGGCAAAGAACTCTTTCTGCTCGCGGGCGGCGTGTTCCTCGTCTACAAGGCCACCCACGAGATCCACCACCAGATCGGCGGCCACCGCAAGCAGACCGTAGCGGGCCAAGCTGCAGCGAACTTCGGGGCGGTCATCTTCCAGATCCTCCTCATGGACCTTGTATTCTCGATCGATTCGGTTATCACCGCCGTCGGCATGACCTCGCACCTGCCCATCATGATCACCGCCGTGGTGGTCTCGATCGTCGTGATGATCGCGTTCGCCGAGTTCATTGCGAAGTTCATCGAGACGCACCCCGCGTTCAAGATGCTGGGCTTGGCGTTCCTGGTGCTCATCGGCGTGATGCTCGCCGCCGAGGGCCTGGGCGAGCACATCGACCGCGCGTACGTCTACGTCGCGATGGCGTTCGCGCTGCTGGTCGAGTGCCTGCAGATGCTCTCAGAAAAGAAGAAGGCCAAGCGCAAGCCCGTGCCGATACCGACCTCAGCGGACTGACTCGTGCCGCGAGAAGTGTCGGAGTGAGATGGCATTTGACCGCACCAAGACCGCTCCCTGACGGTCGCGGCTCGTCAGATTCCAATCCGCCAAATAGAACCTAGCTCCCCACGCCGCTGGCCACAAGCCCCATCGCGCGGGCCATCGCCTCACCCATATCCGCCGGGCTTTGGGCGACTTCAACCCCCGCAGCCTGCAGCGCCGCGATCTTGGAATCAGCACCGCCCTGGCCGCCCGCGATGATCGCGCCCGCGTGGCCCATCCGCTTGCCGGGGGGCGCGGTCTTGCCCGCGATGAACGCCGCCACCGGCTTCTTGACGTTGGCCTTGATGTACGCCGCCGCCTCTTCTTCGTCCGTGCCGCCGATCTCGCCGATCATCAGGATGCCCGCGGTCTGCGGGTCCGCCTCAAACAGCTTGATCGTCTCAAGGTGGTCGAGCCCGCGCACCGGGTCGCCCCCGATGCCCACGCACGTGCTCTGCCCGAGGCCTCGCTGGCTTGTCTGCCACACCGCTTCGTACGTCAGCGTGCCCGATCGGCTCACGATGCCGACCGCTTTGCCCGTGCTCGCCTCGCTCACATGCGTGTGGATGTAGCCCGGCATGATGCCGATCTTGCAGCCCGCGCTCGTGTACGGGCTCGCGGCGGTGTCGTCGCCCGTCTTTGGTCCGGGCGTAATTACGCCCGGGCAGTTCGGACCCACCAGCACCGTGCGCGCAGATGCAGCCCGGCCAGTGTTCATCTCATCGAGCAGCGCGCGCGCACGAACCATGTCCTGCACCGGAACACCCTCGGTGATGCAGCAGACCAGCCCGAGCCCAGCCTCGGCGGCTTCGAGAATCGCATCAGAAGCAAACGCGGGCGGCACGAAGATCATCGTCGCGCTCGCGCCCGTGGCCTCGACCGCCTGGCGGACCGTATCGAAGATCGGCAGCCCGTTGTCGTCTTTCTGTCCGCCCTTGCCGGGCGTCACGCCGCCGGCCATCTTCGTGCCGTAATGCAGGCACCCGCGTGTGTGCAGAGCGCCGAAGCTGCCCGTGATGCCCTGGCAGAGGACCTTGGTGTTCGCGTCAATAAGGATGGCCATACTGCGTATCTCCGGCTGCGGGGCATGAACGGGGCTCGATGGAATGCCCCAAGGGTAGCGGATAGCAATGCGCCCCCCGGAATACCTCCCGAGGGGTGCCTTGAGCGTACGTCGGCTAACCCGTTGCAGCCAACGAGTCGAATGAGGCTTGATCGAGCTTGTTCGAGCTTGATATGGCTTGATCGGCCTCGACCAGCCTCGATCAGTCGTGGTCGTGGCCCGCATGGTCATCGTGGTCATCGTGGTGGCCGCAGTCCTCGCCCTCGCAAGGCGTGGACACCAGCTCCATCACCTTGAACGGCTCGCCGTAGAGAATCTCGGCGATCTCGAACACCAACGAGCCGTCGGCCTTGAAGTGGTACTGCTGGCGGTAGGTCTTGCCCATCTCGCCGCTCATCGGTTCGTCCATCTCGCCGATGAGCGTCATGATCGAGCCGTCCATGCTGAGCGCCCCGCGCGAGACGTGCATCCCGGTCTCCATGTTGCTGACCCATGTGCTGTTGAACAGCTTGCGGTTGTTGTCATAACCCATGACGCCAAACCCGTGGTACGGCATGCCCATCATCGAGCCCTTGAACTCGGTCTGAACGAATCGGCCGCCGAGCATCAGCGATGAGGTGGTGTGCCCCTCGCTCACCATCGGCGGCTGCGACTGGTCCATCCAGATCCTCATCTCGGTGTTCCAGTGGCCCGCAAACTTCTCAAGCACCTTGTGCCCGAGCGAGGGCTGGGTGGTCGCCATCCAGTTCTGCATCGCAGCCGGGTCCGTCATCTGCTTCATGCGTTCGTCGGCGAGCTACTTGGCCGGGTCGTTCTGCCCGATTGCTACCGAAGCCACACCAGCCAGCGTCAGCGCCACAATCCATGCACGGTTCTTCATTGCGGTTCTCCTTCACGTAGATGAGGTTCTGAGAGCTTGTCTGCATCGGCTCGCGGGCTACACGCCTCGCTGCCATGCACGTGCGTCTCTCATCGGACGCCGCCGGCTCAAGCCAGCGCTTGGTCTACCAGTCTCTCACGACCGACCCCGCCGCACAACCCCCGCGAGCAAAAAACCTCAACCAAGCCGCCAAGCGGTCCAGCCCCAGAGCCTCCATCGGCTGCGGGCCAATCGCCCCTACCCTGTTGACAGCTCAAGACGGTCAGGCCGTGAAGCGACGCCTGCCAATCGCAAACCAAGCCCGCAGACACAGGAGGCCGCCATGCGCGCCATCATCACCGGCCAGGTCGGCATGGACAAAAAACCCTACCTCGACCGCACCCAGCGCCTCGCGGGCGAGCAGGCCGAGCCGCTCGTCATTCGCCACGTCGGTGACCTCATGTACACCGAAGGCCCCGACGTGCGCCAGGGCCGAATCCTTGATCTGCCCCTCAGCCGGCTCACCAGTCTCCGCCGAGCCGCGTTCAAGGACATCATCTCCGAGAACGCCGCCGACCCCAACCTCCTCGTCAACACGCACGCGACCTTCCGCTGGCGGCACGGCCTGTTCCCCGCGTTCGACTTCGATCAGATCCAGCTCCTCAAGCCGGACCTGCTCATCTGCCTCGTTGACAACATCGAGGTCGTCCACCACCGCCTGCACGCCGAGCACGACATCGATGCCACGCTCAAGGACTGCATGGTCTGGCGCGAAGAAGAGATCCTCGCCACCGAGCTCATGAGTAAGGCCCTGCCCGGCACCCAGTTCTTCATCCTCTCGCGCGGCCGCCATCAAGAGACGCACCAAACGCTCTTCCGTCTCATCTGCCGGCCCGACATGATGAAGGTCTACCCCAGCTTCCCCATGAGCCACGTTGTGGACATGCCCGACATTCTCGCGGAGATCGACGAGTTCCGCGCCGCCCTCGCCGAGCACTTTGTCACGTTCGATCCGGGCGATGTTGACGAGAAGCTGCTGCTCGACCGTGCGCTCGAAGCCGCCAAAGACGGCAACGTCGATTCATTCCTCGATGTCACGCCACACAACTTCGGCGGCTCCAAGACAGCAGGCACCGACACCATCCGCGTCAGCGTGCGACAGGTCCTCGATATCGCGGGCGACATCGATGGACAGATCTACACCCGCGACTTCAAGCTCATCGATCAGTCTGACATGATCGTCAGCTACATCCCAGAAATCCCCGACGGCAAAGGCGGCGGCATCCCCGGCCTCTCCAGCGGCGTCGAACGCGAACTCCAGCACGCATGGGAACACACCAAAGAGGTGTACGTTGTGTGGAAGCCAGCCAAGCCGCCGAGCCCGTTCATCACCGAGACCGCGACCAAGGTGTTTAGGAGCACCGCCGAGGCGCTCGCACACTTCGAGAAACAGGGCATGTTCGGCCAGACCAACCTGTTCGGGCAGTAGGCTTCTTAGGTGGCCCAGGCTTATAGCCTTTGGTGTCTTTGGTGGCACAGGCTCACAGCATGTGATGTCCTTGGTGGCACAGGCTTGTAGCCTGTGGTGTCTTTGGTGGCACGGACACCTCGCCGTGTTTGTAGACTGCTTCAGTCAGAGCCGCGTGTGTGAGCACGCGGTGCTGGGACGACCCTGCTCACAGAGTCGCTGAGCAAAGCGCGGAGACGCTTTCGAGCCGGGGGCGGGAACCCTCGGTCTTGGAGCCAATCCAGACACAGGCTACAAGCCTGTGCCACCAAAGAGAAGAAGCCAGCCATGATCGACGACCGCCAACTGCTGCGCCTGAGCCGGAACATCGTGGCCGCCTTTGCAGCCCTGCTCGGCATCTGGTTCCTTGTTGAGGGCCTCCAACTGTTGATCGGGATGGTTCAGTTGCTGTCGCTATCCAGTTCTGGAATGGTGTCGGTTACATTGCTCGTCCAACTCGGCCTACTGCTTGGCGCAGGGTGCTTCTTCATCCTGCGCCGCAACTGGCTCGCGCGCAGGCTCATCCGTCCCGCGCCCGCCGACACCTGCCCCGGCTGCGATTACCCGATCGACCCCGCCGCCAACAAGTGCCCCGAGTGCGGGCTACCGCTGCACCAGAAGTCGGTGGGACAGGCCTCTGGCCTGTCTGAAGAAGACTGAAGGTCCACAGGCGGGACGCCTGTGCTACCAAAGAAAGAGTGTCATCGAATCTCTGCGGGTGGCACGGGCGCCCTGCTTGTGCGAACATGCTCTCATGATCGACGACCGCCAACTGCTGCGCCTGAGCCGGAACCTCGTTCGAGCCATGTTCGTGGCGCTCGGCATCTGGTCTGTGCTTGAGGCCCCACCGTTCGTCACTTACTTCGTGCAAACTATGGGGTTCGGTCCTGGCGTCGGATTTGAGTGGAGCTATCTGGTAACCAGCGCCATCTACTTTGCTGCCGGGATAGGTCTGATCTTCCGAAGCAACTGGCTCGCCCGCAAACTCCTCCGTCCCGCGCCCGCCGACACCTGCCCCGGCTGCGATTACCCGATCGATGCCAAGTCCGCCATCTGCCCCGAATGCGGGCTAACGCTGCACCAGATATCGGTGGGACAGGCCTCTGGCCTGTCTGAAGAAGACTGAAGGTCCACAGGCGGGACGCCTGTGCTACCGAATGCCCCGCCCTACTCCGAACGCAGGATCTTCTCCATCTTCTTGCCCTTGGCAAGCTCGTCGATGAGTTTGTCGAGGTACCGCCCCTTGCGCGTCAGTTCGTTCTCGATGTCCTCGACGCGGTAGCCGCAGATCACGCCCTTGATAAGGTGCGCGTTGGGGTTGAGCTTGGCTTTCTTGAAGAACTGCTCAAACGTCAGCTTCTTGTCGGCTATGCACTTCTCAAGCTGCTTGTCCGTAAAGCCCGTCAGCCACCGGATCACCTCGTGCAGCTCCTCGACCGTTCGGCCCTTCTTCTCGACCTTATTGACGTAGTGCGGGTACACCGAAGCGAAGGTCATCTTCGCGATACGTTCATCGTGCTCGGGCGTTGTTGTTGGCATAGCTGGAATTCCTCTTGCTCGTCGGTGGGTGGATCATCGATGGCGCTCGGCCAGCCGCCAGATTACACGACCAGCAACAGCCAGCCCAGCCTGAATCGCGGCATTGATGCCGAGTTTTTCACACCAACGAAACAGAACGACAGCAACTGGCTCCAGTTCATGCTCGCCACCTACCAGCGCGTCTGATTCCGGTGGCACAGGCTTGCAAACTATGGCCTGTCTTGGTGGCACAGGCTTGTAGCCTGTGTCTTGGCCCGGCATGGTGGGCCACCATCGCTTATCTCGCTCCTCAACCCAGACGGGCAAGATGCCCGTCCCACCGATGTATGCTTCGTGTGTGCGCCGTTTCCCTCCCAACAACCTTCGCCCACTCGCGCTTGCGTGCATCTTGGTGCTCTCGATCGTCGGCGTGGTCATGGCGTGGAACGCTACGGCCAGCAACCCGCGTGACGGCTGGTCATGGGCGCGCATCACGCTCGGCAACACGCCCGCTTCCCCAAGCGGCGACTGGGCGTTCCACGAAGTCCGCACGGTGCAGGCCCGCGTGGTGATCAACCCGGCCGACTCAGCGAGCATCGCCCGCGTGATGACCATTCAGCGGCGGTCGCGCTTTGGTCTCTTTGAGCCGTGGCTCCAGACACGCGACCTTCGATTGCTCGATCTCTCGGGACTAGAGCGCGACTGGCAGACAGGCACGGCTAACCCGCAGTGGGTCCAACTGCTGCAAGCGGTGCGCGAGTACCACGCTCAACAGTTCGCATCGACGACCATCCCGGACTCGGCTACCTACCTCCGCCGAGTGATCGCCGCCATCGACACCGAACTCGCTGGCGGCTTCCCCGAGCAACGAATCCTCTGGCGCGGGCTCGCGTTGGACGTGCTGTTCATCCTCGCGCATCTGGCGCTTTTGGTTTGCTTCTATACCGGCATCCGCTGGGTTTGGAGGCAGGCCCGCGCCGACCACCGCGAGATCCGCAGGCGCTGCATCCACTGCGGCTACGACACGCAGGGGCTCGAAGCTGGAGCAGCCCTCTGCCCCGAGTGTGGCAAACCGCCGAGACCACGCGAGCAATCCCATGACGATCGCCCCTAACTCAGGGCCATTGCGGCGCGGGGCCGTTTGGCTTCAGGACAGGATTGATCGCTTTGCCGTTCGCGACTGCCTGTGCATCCGCGAGGCTGATCGAGAACCAGTAATCGATATAATCGGGTGCGTAGTAACTGAAGAAGAACCGCTCATGCTCTGGATCCCAACCTCCACAGAATGAGCCGAGTTGATACTGGTCATCGCTCCACACGAGGCTCTCTGTTCCACTGGACTCAACTTGATCGCGGATTTCGATGCAGATCGTGCTGAAGTCGCCATCGGTCGGTAATCTCATCGATAGGTCCTCGGCTCGATGACGAATCAGCGATTTTCGATACACAATGTAGCATCACCCCAATGACCGACCCTGTGCGCGGCAACCCCCAGACCGCCCATGCAAGCCGGCGAACCGCTCTCCCAATAGCCATTTGCTACGCTCACCTGCTCATGGCCAACACCTCCGACATCGCGGCGCAGCATCGAGTGGTCCTCGTAGCCATCCGTCTGATCGCGGTGCTCGTCATGTGGGCCGGGCTGTTCCCCGCTGTGGTGGCGGTTGCTATCGCCATCGCCGAACGCGATTTCACCGATGAAGACCAGCTCATCCCGTTCATCCTCGGCGTAGGCATCACCGGCGTCTCGTTCTTGTTCTGGAAGGCGGCGCCGTGGTTCGCGCGCAAGGCCATTCCCAACCCGCTCCGCGTGCTCTGCCCCTGCTGCGGGTTTGATCTCGAAGGGGCGGTCAGCGAGCAGTGCAACGAGTGCGGCCTGCCCCTGAGTGAAGAATTCCGCCGAGGCACCGTCCTCCAAGGCCCGGCCCAGAACCCGCCCGCCAAGCTCTTCGCGTTGCAGGGCACCATGACAGCGGTCGCCCGCTTGCTCGCCGCCATCATGATGCTGCCAAGCCTGATGTACGCGCTCGGGTTTCTGGTCGCCGCCGTGAACGCCTTCAACCGCAGGCATGCCAATCTCGCAGAGGCCGGTACGTTGTTCACCATGGCGTGCCTAGCCGTAGCCGCCGGTGGGCTGTGCCTGCTGCCGTGGCTGCTGCCACGCTGGACGGGTCGCCAGCTCGCGCCCGCTGTTCGGCTTGATTCCGGCGAACTCCAGCCGGTCCGGCATGCGGCCATCACCGGCATCGCTCGGCTGCTCGCGTGCATCGTGGTCTTCCCCTCGGTGGGCGTTGCTGTTGGGTTTGCGATCGGGTTCATCGCCGATGCCACCAGCACCTATCCAAGCGAGGAGTTCTTGGCGTTCTCGCTGGGCATGGCCGCCGTCGGCACGCTGGGCATCGGCCTGTGCGCCCTGCCCTGGCTCTTTCCAATGTCGACCGGCCGGGTGCTGATGGCGATGCCCAAGCCAGAATCGACCCCAGAGACCGAAGCCGCTCCGATGGCCGAGAGCACCTCAAAATCTGAGGAAGCCTGACCGGATTCGTGCCCCGCTAGGGTGCTGCGCACCCCAAAAAACACCGGGTTTGTGGCAATCGGCGGTTCCTGGCGCATCTTGAAGGCAAGCGGTGGCTCTCGGTCCTTGCGGGCCGAACGTCGCAGATTGCTAACCCTGACCCACTCACGCCGGGCGATCCGGGCTCTCACGCCTGATCGCCCGGTCTGTTTTTTGAACCGGCACCGCCCGCTGAGCCCTGCCCCGTGCAATCACGCCGGCCAGCCTCCCAATACGCTTGCCATGCACGCCTTCCAGGGAGCCGCCGTGATCGGAAACCAGCCCCACAACTCTGAAACACCCCACGAGACGGAGGGTTTCGCGGTCGACCCCCAGACGGGCCGAGCCAGCGCGACCGGACTCACCGAGGGCCATCGCTCCTACGCGAGCTGGTGCCACTTCGGGCCCACGATCGCCGCGGTCTCGGTCATGGCGACCAGCGGCATCACGTTCATCATCCCGCCCCTGGTCGCGCTCGCCCTCTGGCAGATCAAGAACAGCGAATCCGACTTCATAGACGACCACGGCAAGGAAGCCCTCAACTTCCAGATCAGCCTGATCCTCCTCGCCCTCGTGCTCATCCCCGTCTCCATCTTCACCTGCGGCGTCGGAGCCATCCTCTACATCGGACTGCCCATTCTGGCCATCATCGGCGGCGTCCTCGGGGGCATCCGAGCCGCCAAGGGCCAGTACTTCCGCTACCCCATGTGCTGGCGGTTCATCCACTAGCCCCTACACTCACCGCGTGGGGCTCCTCGACACCAGACATCTCCGCAAGAGCTACGCCGGCCGAGTGGTCGTGGACGATGTCTCGTTCCACGTCCAGCCCTCCGAGATCGTCGGCCTGCTGGGCCGAAACGGTGCCGGCAAAACCACCAGCTTCCGAATGACCGTCGGCATGATCGAGCCCGACGACGGCACCGTGCTGTTCGCAGGCCAAGACGTCTCCCGCCTGCCCATGTTCAAACGCGCCCGACTGGGCATGGGCTACCTCAGCCAGGAACCCAGCATCTTCACCCGCCTCAACTGCGAGCAGAACCTGCTGGCGATCCTCGAAACGCTCGGCATGCCACGCCGACAGCGCAAGGCCAAGGCCGCCGAGCTGCTCGACCGCTTCGGGCTCAAGCACAAGGCCAAAGAACCCGCCCGCACCTGCTCGGGCGGCGAACGACGCAAGCTCGAGATCGCCCGCGCGCTCGTCACCGAGCCGAGCCTGATCCTCATGGACGAGCCTTTCAGCGGCGTGGATCCGATCGCCGTCGAAGATTTGCAGGGCGAGATCCGCAGGCTCGCCGACACCGGCATCGCGTTTCTTATCACCGACCACAACGTGCAGCAGACGCTCCGCGTCTGCGACCGCGCGTACATCCTCGATTCGGGCAAGGTCTTCGCCGAGGGCACGCCCAAGCACCTCATCAACGACGACCTCGTCCGCCGGGTCTACCTCGGCTCGCTGTTCCGGGGCGACGAGTTCGACCACCTGCCCGAACGATCGACCGAGCCCAAGCCCGCCGAGGCCACCACCCCATGAGCGCACGAGCCGCCATCGCATCGGCTTCATTGCTCGCTATGGCCGCTGCCACTGGCTGCGTTGAACGCCGCCTCAGCATCACGTCTGAGCCCACCGGCGCGCTCGTCACCATCGGCGACAACGAGGTCGGCCGAACGCCCCTCGAAACCACCTTCAAGTACCACGGCGTGTACGACGTGCTCGTCACCCTCGACGGGTACGAACCCCTGCGCACCACCGGCAAGGCCTCGGCCCCGCTCTACGAATACCCCGGGCCTGACCTGGTCGCCGAGGTGCTCCCGTTTACGTTCCGCAACACCCAGCGCTGGCACTACGTGCTCGATCCACGCCTGAAAGATTCCATTCCAAAGGCCGAGCTTGAAGCCGGCATGATCGACCGAGCGCTCGCGCTCCGCGAACAGCTCAGCCAGACCGAGCCCCCGCCGCCGCCCAGCCGGCCATGGTTCGAGAACGATCCCTCCGCCGTAGACGTAAGCGATCCAGTCTTACCAGCCGAGGGCGCGAGCCCTCGGAATGCGCCTGAACCGGACGCAAGCCCTCGAACCGATGACCCGGCGCCGCCCGCCAAGCCCATCGGGCAGATGACCCCCATCCAGCCCGGCACCTGATCTACAGCGTGCGTCTACAGCGAGCGCGCGGGAGTGCCCACCACCGTCTGGCCCTCGCCAACCGGCTTGGTCACCACCGCGCCCGCGCCGACCGTCGCGCCCGGCCCCACCGTAATCC
>CAYGSG010000026.1:8110-36163 GCA_964352615.1 uncultured Phycisphaeraceae bacterium | reverse complement strand
GCCGATCGGCATCTGAAGCACTCTCGGCCGGCTCGGGCTCACGCCCGGGCCGGTTTTTTTGTTCGAGCATCCGAGGCCCGCCTACCGCCCCCACCACACCGACTGGCTCGCCAACCGAGGCCAAGCGAGCTAGCATCGCTCCGCTACAGGCCGACGGCGGCCGGTTTGCCACCTTAGCTCAGTTGGTAGAGCGGAGCTTTCGTAAAGCTCAGGTCGCTGGTTCAAGTCCAGTAGGTGGCTTTGACAGAATCAGTCCTGAGGATCTCAGAACCCGGGTTTGAGTCAGGTCTCGCGGCATGTTTTTGGCTCTTCATTGGGTACGCGCGTTTGGCACCCCAAACAGTGCCGTGGCTCGCCCTCGTTACGGCTCAGGCAGTTGAGGGACTGAGCAGGTCCGCTCAGCGTGAACCCGCACGTCTTGCCTACCGATGCACGCGTGCATCTCAAGCTGCGTCCTGCGCGGATCAGCTTTGTGGCCAAGGGCCTGGACGGGGAACACACTCAAGGTGCTCGGCAGCAATAAACGTCGCTGTAGGGTTCGTACGACCACTGGGCCGCGACGCGGGCATCGCTATTGGAATCCAGATCGCACAGCGCGACCCTGTTGCCCGCTGGCATGAAGTCCGCCGCGGTATCTTTGTCCCGTACTCACTCGTCTCGCTCATCCCTGCGCTCGATCTCCGGATGCTCGCCCTTGATGAGCGGCTTGGCCCGGATGCTCTTGAGCAGCCAGTCGCCGCCGTAGACGCGCAGCATGCCCGGCGCTTGCACTTCCAGCTTCGCGGTGTCATCGAAGACAGTTTCCAGGGAGCATGTCCCTGTGGGAATCGAACCGTTCTTGCATCGCCTCGACCGTCGCGACGAGCGGTTCATCGCCGTCGGCGCTGAGCTGCTTACGGGCCGAGTCGAACGCGCGTCGCATGGCGTCGGCGTACCTCGCGTAAGCCGCTTGGTATAGCTCGCTGCGCGGCAGTTCGGGGATCTTGCCCCGGCTGCGCCATTCGTCGATGCCCGCCTCGGGCTGCTCGCGCTCGATGGCCCTGTCTATCTGCGCGCGCAGGGCCTCCATGTTGGCCTCGTAGGCCGCCCGCTTGTCGTTCAGCACTTTGATGGCCCGCGATAGCTCCTGCGCGTTGGCCATCGAGCCGAACACGGTAAGCGCGAGCACCCCCACTACCACCGCACGGATTGTTCGCTGCATCGCGGGCTCCTTGAAAGCGGGCGATCCCGCTCACAAAGAGTCTACCAAAGCCTTCGCACAGCCTGTCCGAACGCGAGCCGAGGGCTTTCGCCCAGGACTCGTAGAAATGCTTTCCATTGACTCACAGCCCTTTGCACTCGCTTACGGGCACGGCCCGATCAAACCGAGCAGCGCGAGGAAGTCGCCGAAGCTAATCATGCCGTCGCCGCCGTTGAGCGTGCCGAAGTCGTCGGCGATGTCGCCCGTGCAGCCGGGAGTTCCTCCGGGGCAAGGCCCGATCAAGCCGAGCAGCGCGAGGAAGTCACCGAAGGAAACCATGCCGTCAGCGCCGAGCGTGCCGAAGTCGTCGGCGATGTCGCCGGGGCACTGGAGAGTGCAGACGAGATCCAAGACATGAACGGTTCCATTCTGGAGGGCACCATTGTCGTTGAATATCGCGGAGATCACGAGGCGGGAGTCATCGGAATCAATGGCGTATCCGAACATGTCACCCGCCGCACGGTCGGCGTTGCCGAATGGAGTCCCCTCTTGAGTCCACACGCCACCAGATCGCTTAAAGAGGAAAGTCGATCCCGTTTGAGGCCCACCGTCGTCGTCGAGTGTTGCTCCCACAGCGAGGGTGTCATGGTTGATGAAGTGAGTCGCGTATCCGAAGTTATCGCTGGAGAGCGTGCTCGTGCCATTGAACTGCTGGGCGAAGCTCCAGTCGCCGGGGCTGGTGAGCTCGTAGGTGAACACAGAGCCGCTTCCTGTGCCAGAAAAGAAACTCAGCGCTCCTACAGCGATGGAGTTGTCGTTGATATCGACGGACCATCCGAAGTTTCCGCCTGAAGAAGGCGCGGGCACTTGCAGCTTGTCGAGCAGCACCCAGCCGTCGTCATAGCCGAAGACATAGGCGGAGCCGACCTGGTTCCCTCCGCCGTTCTCTCGCCACGCGCCCGCGACGATGATGCCGTTGTCGGTTGCTACCGATTGGCCGAGTTGGGCAAGGAACGATGCTTCTGGAACCTGCAGCTTCACTTCGTGGGCGAATGTATTGCCCGAGCGGGCGAACACATGGACAGCACCTGCCTCGCTGTCTGAATCTGGCGCGTAGTTGGCTCTGGGTTCTCCGATGACGAGTAAGTTGCCATCAAGATCCATGGACCTTCCGAATTGTGGGCCCCCGCCCTCGGGCAGGTTGGAGGTCAGCCGCTGGGTCTGTGTCCAGACGCCGTTGATCTTCTCGAAGACATACACCGCACCGGCCTGGCTTAGATTCGGGCCGCCGATGGAGAAATCTTCGTGGCTCGAACCGACAAGGATGACCGTGCCGTCGGTCTGCACGCTGACTCCAAAGTCGGCGCTCGAGACGATGGGGTCGGCACGGAGGATGGCGGTACGCTGCCAGGTACTGCCGTTGAATTCGAAGACTTCGGCCGAGCCGGGGCTGCTGAGGAGATCCGGCGGAGGGCCGTCAACATCTTGCCTTCCAACGACGATGACATCGCCCGCGATGGCCACCGCGCTGCCAAATCTTGAGAATCGCTGTCCTGCGTCGGACAGCAGTTTCTGGGTCTCCATGACCGAGCAGGTCTGGGCTGTGGCGGAACTGACGAGGGCACAGAGCGAAAGGCTGATGAGGGCGCGGACCATGGGGTTCTCCTCTGGAACTCGGGCTGAATCCTGAGTTTACATCGCTCGGCTGGTCATCCAAGGAAAAAGCCAGCCATAGTGAAACCCACGGCCCGATAGCCCTCGCCCGCCGCCGATGAGAGCCGGATTACGGGCACGGACCGATCAAACCGAGCAGCGCGAGGAAGTCGCCGAAGCTCACCATGCCGTCGCCGCCGAGCGTGCCGAAGTCGTCAGCGATGTCGCCCGGGCATTCGGGTGTCGCAGGGCACGGCCCGATCAGCCCGAGCAGCGCGAGGAAGTCGCCGAAGCTCACCATGCCGTCAGCGCCGAGCGTGCCGAAGTCGTCGGCGATGTCGCCTGGGCAGGGGCTCGCGGTGATGCGGATGCCCGCCGCGTCCGAGCCGCCAAAGCCGACGATCTCTGCAGCATCGAGCAGCGTGTCGGTGAACAGCACGTTGGCGATGTACACGCTCTCGCTGCGGCCGAACAGCCCGTCGGCGAACAGGCTGAACGTGCCCTTCATCGCTGCATCGTTGCTCGACTGCGCCCAAGGGCTTGGGTGCTGGCCCCACGCCGACCAGTCGCCCGGGTCCACGGCTTCACCATCGGCGTAGCGCGGATCGGTCGAGTCGGTCAGGTCGAACACCCAGTCCGAGTTGGTGGTGCCGATGTACTGGCCGTCGACGTACACATCGCCCACGCCGGCCTGCATCAGGTCGCTGACAAACGCGATGCGCATCCATCGGTCCGGCCCGAACAGGCCCGACGAAAGATAGTTCACCGGCTCGGTGTCGTAGCCGATGTTGCCGCCGCCGCCGAACGCTGGGTTGCGAAGGTACAACTCGCCCTCGTCCTCGTTGTTGTGGTTGTCCTGAATGAGACTGAGCACGTACCCGCCGTTGGTGTCGGCGTTCCACGCGGCCGTGGGAACATAGACATCCATCACCATCGACCACTGGCCGAGAAAGCCGCCCGGGAAATCGGGCCGGTTGTTCGGGTAGAGACTCAGGCCCAGACCACGGTACCAATCCACGTTGTTGGGGTCGCTCAGGTTCCGCGCGGGGCTTGTGACGTAGACCGTGTCCTCGTTACCGCCCGGGCCAGCGATGCCCAGCGAGGTGGTCGTCGCGAACGAGGACTGCGCCTGCGTGACACCTTTAGGGATGGTCGCGTCGGGAACGTCGATTGTGCCGTCGAAGCGAAGAATGTCGCCGAACACCGGTTCATCCATGTAACGGAGCGACGAGGCGCCGAACGCGGGGCTCAGGTCACCGTTCATCCGCCACTCGGTCTCGACCGGCGCAGGCGGCGACCATGTCTCGATCGTCACAGCGCCCTGATCGACCACGATCGAACCCACGAGCGCGCCCAGCGGGATATCGATGTTGCGGATCTCGAATCGGCCCGCGCCCTGGTCTGATACCGACACCTCGAGGTTGATACCAAGCTCGAGCCCGAAGAACTCGCCATCGAACCGCTGGCCGAACATGGTGTTCTTGGCGTTGGGCAGCCCGCCCGAGATGTTCCGCGTGTAGCCCTCGAGCAGCACGGACTGGCCGGGATCGAACAGCTCGAGCAGGCCAGCGAACGAGTCGCCGCTCATCACAAAGTTCGAGAGCAGGCCGGTCGACAGCACGGTGCCCGCGATCGTGTAGCGGTAGCCGTCGGCGGGCACGATGCCGTTGGGCTGGCCCAAGGGCAGCGGGTTGGCAAACGAGTCTCTGGACTGGTCGAAGAAGTTGCAATTAAAGATCGTCCCAACGCAGCGGATCTCCATCCCCGCCATGTCCATCACGGCGTCGTTGTCGATGATCTGGGCTTGGCTCGTACCCACCGAGGTGAACAGCGCCGTCGCGCACACCGCCGAGTACCGGGTTCGCGTCCGCAGCTTCAATTGGGTCGGCATGTGCCCGTTCTCTCTCTCCGGCCAGCAGCCGGTCATTTGGTTCTCGACGTGCCCAGCCCGTGGTTCTCGGGCCGCATCACCGATCGGCAAGATCGGTCGGCAAGATCGGTCGGCAAGATCGGTCGGCAAGATCGGTCGGCAAGCCCGGTCGGCAAGCCCGGTCGGCAAGCCCGGTCGGCAAGCCCGGTCGGCATACCGGTACCATACCTCAATTCATGGGTTTTCCACACCCGAAGCATCGGCCAAATCAGTACTATCTGTGGTTCCTAGAGCCCTGCGCAGCACTCCCCTAGCACCGACCGGACGGAAGCCGCTCTGATGATCCACGCCCCAACCACCGCCAAGCCACGCCGAACTGGCCGAAGGGCGTTCACGCTCATCGAACTGCTGGTGGTCATCGCGATCATCTCGCTGCTCATCGGGATCCTGCTGCCGTCGCTCGGCAAGGCCCGCGAGGCCGCGCGACAGACCGTGTGCCTGTCCAACGTTCGCCAGCTCGGCATGGCGGCGCAGATGTACGCCAACGACTCCTCCTCGGGCGTCTACCTGCCCTCGATCTTCGGCTTCGAGGACAACCTCGGCTGGCTCTACCCCGAGTACATCTCCACGCCACAGGTCGCCATCTGCCCCTCGACGCGCAACGTCGTCCGCCCCAACGTCAACCTCACGCAGATCAGCTTCTTCGACGGGTTCGATGCGCTCTACGGCCGAGACTTTCTCGCCGACCTCTTCCTCTCCGTTGGAAACCGAGACACCGAAATCATCGAGTTTTCAGGCTTCGATCAGGGCCTCGCCGGCCACAGCTACGAGCCCTACCCCTTCTTCGATGACGGGCAGTACCCCGATGGCCAGCGCCACCTCGGCAGGCTCCGTGGCACCCTCGGCCACCAGCTCGACTGGAAATCGCCAGGCCCATCGTTCGATGACATCTTCAACGACCTCGACAACGTGCCGGGCGTCGCCAAGTCCGCCAAGACCGTCGAGTTCCCGTCCAAGACCGTCATCCTCGGCGACGCCGACCACGACGACCGTGACCCGCAGGTCGCCTTCCTCGGCATCGGGAACGACAACGGCGTCAACAGCTACCCGGACGAATGGAACAACCACGGCGAAGCAGGCACCAACTTCGCCTTTATCGACGGCAGCGCCAAGTGGACCGCCGCCGCCAACATCGTCGATGTCTACATGAGCAGCGGGTTCGGCTTCGGTGCTGAGCCGGGCGAGCGCTACCTGCTTCAGGCCGCGGGCTACCGCCGAAACACCACGGTTTACAAGGGCTACACCATCCCGTTCTACGAGAAGGTGAACTAGAGCTATCGTCTCGATATGCCATCCATAATACGAACATAACTTGCCGATTGAGCCAGTAAAAACCCTTGATTGCGGGCATCCATGCGCAAGATCATGGCGCGCCCGAGCGCTCGCTGTGGTAGAACGGTCGAAGATAGATACAAGCCGCTGGGCCACCCCCTGAGCCAGCGCACGACGCCAAGAGCCCCGATCGCGGCGAGCACGCCGGGGATCGGCCCCGCACCCGCTCTCGAACACGCGTCAGGGCACCCATGCCGCACCAACCGCCCGCGGCACCCATAGGAGCATCTCCATGCCGAAATCCCCGCAACGCCAAAGCCCTCGCCTCAACTCGTGCGCCTCGCTCTGCTTGGTAGCCGTGGTGCTGGGCGGTCCCGCGACGCTCGCGATCGCTCAGGGCGCCGCGAGCACGCGCACCGTGGCGCTGTCGGAGATCCAACTCAAACGCCAGAATCTGGCGCGGATGCTTCGGCCCATCGACATCGAGTTTCAGCAGGAGCCGCTCAGCAACGTCATGACGTTCCTCGCCGAGTACACCGGCGCCGACCTTGATGTCATGTGGGTCTCCGACCGCCAGCCCGTCGGGCTGGATGAGGACGCGGAGATCACCATCACCGCCAACGGCATCACGTCGCTCAGGCTGCTCGAGATGGTGCTCGACCAAGCCGACGCGGACCTGCTCTACTCCGGCGGCAGCACCTGGCAGATGAGCGAGTGGGGCTCCATACAGGTCGGCCCCAAAGAGCGCCTGATGCGCAAACGCCGGCTTCAGATCTACGACATCAACGACATCCTCTTTGAGATCCCCAACTACCCCGACGTCCCCGAGATCGACCTTCAGCAAGCACTCCAGTCCAACGAGGGCGGCGGCCAGTCTCCCTTCCAGGAAGGCAACCAGGACATCGAGCGCGTGCCCAAGCAGGAACGCGCCGAGGCCCTGATCGACCTCATCACCGCAGTGGTCGAGCCCGAAACGTGGGACATCGGCGCCGATATCCGCTACTACCAAGGCACGCTCATCGTCAGCGCCCCCGACTACGTCCACCGCGCCCTCGAGGGCTACCCGTGGTGGCCCGCCACGGCGACCGCAGCCTCCGCCGTCAACGGCAGGCGCTACGTCTCGTTCAACCTTGAAACAGGCCTCTCCGAAGTCATCGACATCGCCAAGGATCCGATCATCGCGGTCGTTCCCGGCGGCGGTGCGGGCACCGGCGGCCCGGGCGGCGGCGGCGGCTAAACCAGCCACCACCAGCAACCCGCGGCAACAACCAACTCCCATTCGACAAGGCCCGGGCCAATCACGGCTCGGGCCTTGCTCGCTTTGCTTTCGTTCCAACCGCTCGCGTCAGCTTCCCGCTTGCACCGATTCTTCAACGCTCGGGCACGAGCACATCAGGTTGCGGTCGCCGAACGGGTTGTCGATCCGCGCCACGGGCGGCCAGAACTTGGCGTCGCGCAGCCACGCCAGCGGGTACACCGCGCGCTCGCGCGAGTAGGGCCGGTCCCATGCATCGCTCGCGATCACACCCACCGGGTGGGGCGCGTTCTTGAGCGGGTTGTTGGCCTTATCGAGCTTGCCCGTTCGGATGTCCTCGATCTCCTTGCGGATCTCGATCAGCGCCTCGCAGTAGCGATCAAGCTCCGCCTTCGACTCGCTCTCGGTCGGCTCGATCATCAGCGTGCCCGCGACGGGCCAGCTCATGGTCGGGGCGTGGAAGCCGTAGTCCATGAGGCGCTTGGCGACATCCTCGGGCGTGACGAACTCGGCGACGGGCCGAAGGTCGATGATGAACTCGTGGGCGACGGTGCCGTTGGCCCCCGCGTAGACCACGTCCCAGTGGCCCTTGAGCTTGCGGGCCATGTAGTTGGCGTTGAGCACGGCGAGCTTGGTCGCGCGGGTCAGGCCCGCCGCGCCCATCATCGCGATGTACATCCAACTGATCGGGAGAATCAGCGGGCTGCCCTGGGGCGCCGCCGAGATCGGGCCGATGGCCTGCGCGCCCGCCGAGCCGGGCCGCACCACCGGGTGCGTGGGCAGGAACTCGGCAAGCTCCTTGGTCACACCGATCGGGCCTACGCCGGGCCCGCCCCCGCCGTGCGGGATGCAGAACGTCTTGTGCAGGTTCAGGTGGCACACGTCGGCGCCGATATCGCCCGGCCTGCAGAGCCCCACCTGCGCGTTCATGTTCGCACCGTCCATGTACACCAGCCCGCCCGCATCGTGGATGATTTTGCACATCTCGCGGATCGAGCTCTCGAACACGCCGTGGGTCGATGGGTACGTCACCATCATCGCCGCAAGCGTGTCGCGGTGCGCCTCGGCCTTGGCGCGAAGGTCGGCGAGATCGATGTTGCCCTTAGCGTCGCACGCCACGCCCACGACGCGCATGCCCGCGATGACCGCCGAAGCCGGGTTCGTGCCGTGCGCACTGGTCGGGATCAGGCACACATCGCGTTTGGTCTCGCCGCAGGCCAGGTGGCGTGCGCGGATGACCATGAGCCCCGCGTACTCGCCCTGCGAGCCGGCGTTGGGCTGCAAGCTCACCGCTGCGAACCCAGTGATCTCACCGAGCCACTTCTCAAGGTCCAGGCACAGCTCGTCGTAGCCCGCCCGTTGGTCGGCTGGCGCGAACGGGTGGATGTCCGCGAATTCGGGCCAGCTCACGGGCAGCATCTCGCTCGCAGCGTTGAGCTTCATCGTGCACGAGCCAAGCGGGATCATCGAGTGCGCGAGCGACAAATCCCGCCCCTGCAACTTGGTGATGTAGCGCATCATCTCGGTTTCGCTGTGATGCGTGTTGAACACCGGGTGCGCCATGAACGCGCTGGTGCGTGCGAACACCGGGGGCAGCTCTGGTATGGCCCGCTCGGCGAGCGCCGCCACATCGCTCTCGCTCACGGCTGAGCCGAACGCTGCAAGCAGATCGCTCACGAGCTTGGGGTCGGAGGTCTCGTCGAACGAGATGCCCACCGAGCCGTCGCCGAAATCGCGGAGGTTGATCCCGAGCTTGGCAGACGCACCGACCACGTCCGCAGCGGATCGCCCCTTGGGCGTCACGCGCAGCGTGTCGAACACCAACGCATCCCCGATCGTGTGGCCCGCCTCCAGCAGCCCTGCTCGCAGCGCCTGCACGAGCATGTGGACCCGGCTCGCGATCCGCGTGAGGCCGGTCGGCCCGTGGTACACGCCGTACATGCCCGCCATGATCGCGAGCAGCGCCTGAGCCGTGCAGATGTTGCTGGTTGCTCGGTCGCGTTTGATGTGCTGCTCGCGGGTCTGGATGGCCATGCGGTACGCGGTGTTGCCCACCGCGTCGCGCGACACACCGATGATGCGACCGGGCATCTTCCGGACGTGCGCCTCACTGGTCGCGAGAAACGCCGCGTGCGGCCCGCCCGCGCCCATCGGAACGCCGAACCGCTGCGCGCAGCCGACCGCGATGTCCGCACCCTTCTGTCCCCATTCGCCGGGCGGCTTGAGCAGCGTAAGGGCCAGCGGGTCGCACGCCGCCACCACCATCGCGCCCGCCGCGTGCGCACGATTGGTCATGTCGCCAAAGCACTCGACTCGGCCGTCGGTCGCGGGGTATTGCACGAGCACGCCACAGGTCTCGCCATCGAAGGCAGCCTCGTGCGCCTCAGACACGACGATCTCAATCCCGAGCGAACCTGCCCGAGTGCGCACCACCTCGATCGTCTGCGGGTGGCAGCCTGCGTCGATAACGAACCGCCTGCGTTTGCCGCCCGAAACCGACAGGCACATCGACATCGCCTCGGCCGCTGCGGTGCCCTCATCGAGCAGCGAAGCGCCCGCGACTTTCATCCCCGTCAGATCGGCAATCATCGTTTGGAAGTTGAGCAGCGCTTCGAGTCGGCCCTGGCTAATCTCTGCCTGGTAAGGCGTGTACTGCGTGTACCAGCACGGGTTCTCGAAGATCGTCCGCCCGATCACCGCGGGCGTCAGTGTGCCGTGGTACCCCATCCCGATGCACGACCGCATCACGCGGTTGCGCTGCGCCATCGCTCGCAACTGGTCGAGCGTGCCCCGTTCGCCCAAGTCATCGCCCGCTGCACCATCGAACTCCATCTCCCGGTCCATGCGGATATCCGCCGGGATCGTCGCGTCGATGAGCGCTTCGAGCGAGTCGAACCCGATCGCTTCGAGCATCTGCTGCGTCTCGGCGGCATCGGGCCCGATGTGCCTCCTCGGGAAGCAGTCCAGATCCGCGAGCAGTCCGTTTGTGGCACCGCCCGAAGCGCTGCCCCCTGTGCTCTGCAAACGCTCTGATTGGCTTGGCGATTCGGTCATGGTCATCTCGTTGCTCCCCGCTCGAATGGGCGTTGCTTTGGGCGCCGCACAGTCATGCTGCGCAGCGTCCACAATGGTAGGTCACACAGGCTGCTTTCTAGGCACCCAGCGGGTGCAATCCGGTAGAACCGATCGGCCGGCCCGTGCCTCCTGGCCGGGTAGACTGCGCCAGCCTCTACTGCCTTAAGGCCCCATCGCGAGGAACACGCCATGCACTGCCAGCCTGCCACCCTGTTCAAACGAGTCTGTTTGGCCGCTTGTTTGAGCCACCTTGCCTTCTCCGCAGCGGGGCAGACCATCGAGTCCGACCTGCTCGCCCTGACACCCACCTCCGGCCGAGCTCCCGGCTCAGTCGGCCACGCCTCCACAGCCGAGTTCATCGCCCAGCGGTTCACGGCGCTTGGGCTCGCTCCCGGCGCCACCGACGAACAAGGCCAACCGTCGTACCAGCAGCAGCTCGAATCCGAGGCCAATACCGCGGTCGAGTTCGCGGAGATCCGCTACCTGCCCGAAGGGGACGGCGAGGCGATCGTGATCCCGGCGAGCCAGATCGAACCCCACTGGGCCACCGGCGCGGGAGAAGCCGCCGGCCCCGGCGTGTTCACGGGCTACTCGATCGTCAGCGGGCCCAGCGGGTACATGTCGTTCACCACCACTAACGACTTCGAGCAGGCCGTCGCCCTTTCGCTCAGCCTCGAACCGATGGATGCATCGGGCGAGAGCCTGTGGACCGATGCGGGCGGCTGGAGCTTCCGGTCCTCGCCCGTGCAAAAAGCGACCGCGCTAGCTCGTCGCAACGCCTCGGCGGTCGTATTCATCACACCGGCGAACGCACAAGACCCCGGCTCCGCCGACCAGCCGCCCAGCCCCCAGAGCACGTTCGAGTTTGACATCCCGGTGCTGACCATCAGCGCCGAGGACGCGGACCGGTTTCTCCCGCTCGCCGACCCCCAAGGCCGGTCCGCCGCCGAGTTGGCATCCGCTGCGAACGCAGCGCCCGTGCTCGATCAACTAACAGGCCGATTCGAGGTCACCGTCGAGATGGCGGCATCGGCCCAGCCCATCTTCAACATCGTCGGGGTGCTGCCCGGCAAGGGCGACCTCGCGGGCGAAACCATCGTGCTATCCGCCAACTACGACGGCCCCGCCGACCTGCTCGCCGCCAACGACAACGCGTCGGGTGTTGCGGCCCTGCTGCACGCCGCTGAACTGCTCACCCGCGCCTATTCGGACGAGCTGCCACACCTCGCCCACGCTCGATCGATCGTGTTTCTCGCGACGGGCGTTGGCGCCGAGTCCGCTGAGGGCTTCAGCGCGTACCTCGACACCACCGACAAGGGGTCAACCGAGAACCCCAATTCGCCGCCCGAGGTCGCGATGGCCCTCGTGCTCGACACGCTCGGCAAATCCGACCGGGGCCAACTGACCGTTGCGGGCGTGAACTCGGGCGAGGGCTTGACAGAGTGGCTCGAACCGATTTTCGCCAGTAGCTTCTTCGAGATCGAAGCCAGCGCCCTCCGCCGAAGCTTCGGCGATCAGCTCATGTCGCCGTTCAACCTCGGCATCCCCGCGATGCTCTTCACCACCGGGTTCCACCGCGACGACGGCACCCCCACCGATACCGCTGCCTCCATCGACACCGAGACCCTCACCATCGCCAGCGAGCTCATCTCCGATATCGCCCTCGAAGCGGCGCTCAAGCCCGAACGCTTCGATACCGACCGTGACGCGGCCAACATCCGCGGACCCGACCGGCCGAGGCGCTCGGTCCGACTCGGCCTCCAGCCCGCGTTCAACGACGACGAGCCGGGCATCCTCATTCAGCGTGTGTTCGACGAAACCTCAGCCGCAGACGCGGGCCTCATGCAGGGCGACCGCATCACCAAGTGGGGCGACCAGGCCATCGCGGAGATGAGCGACTTCATGCTCCAGCTCTCGCTCGCCGAGCCCGGTCAAGTCGTCACGTTCACGATCATTCGTGATGGCGAAGAACAGGCCGTCGAGTTGACGCTGCGCGCGCCGGGCGAGTAGGCCGCTGCGGTCAAGCCCTCACCCTATCTAACTTACGAACCAGCGGAGGCGCCAACTGCCGCCCTCGAACACCATGTCGTAGCCGGTCCAGGCCAGATCACGAGCCGCCAGGCCCACGGTCTGCACCCGGTACGCGCGCTTGCCCAGTTTGCGCATGACCACGCCGGGCGTCCGTTCGCCCAGCGGCATACGGGCACGCATCGCGCGGAAGTCCGCCTCGCGCTCGATCAGCATCTCGAATGCCAACGATGGGTCGAGCCCACGCTCGGCGAACTCCTGCCTGGTGCGCTCGCTCAGAAGCTGCTGCGTAAACAGTTCGCTGTTGCGTGTGCGCACCACGCCCGACAGATGCTTGAGCAACTGGTCGCCCGTCTTGGCGATCAATTCGACGGAGCCGTCTTCGTAGAGAATGAAGTTCCGTCCGCCGGGCGTAGCCGTCGGGTCGATGTACCCGTCGAGCTTGCTGCCGACCTGCAACCCGCCCTCCGCGCCCGGAAGTCCCGCAAGCGGCGTGTGCGAACGGATGACCCGCGTCTGGGTGCAGCCCGTGCAAGCCACCACCACAACGATCGCTGCAACACGTGGTGCAATAGATTGGGCCAGCCCCAGCGCCCTCACGGCATCGCTCCAGCCGTCGGAGCGTGCTGCACGGGCGATTCGCTCGGCTGGGTGTCGCCACGCCGCCAGCCGTCGTGTACCAAGAACCGCTCGCTCGGGCCTTCGCTATCGGTCCGCCTATGGCAGCCCCGGCTCTCCTCGCGCCAGCCCGCCGACCGCGCGATCAGCGCCGCCACCAGCAGCATGTTCTGCGTCTCCCAGCCCCACGGCTCATCGAAGATTTTATCCAGCGTGTACCGGCCCCAGAAGTCGAACATCTCCGCTGCATCGCGCAGCTTGGCCCCGCTCCGCTCGATGCCCACGTTGCGCCACATCGCGCTGCGCAGGCTCGAACGCACATCCCCCAAATCCAGCTCGCCCGTCTCGGCTTCGTGCAAGTCGCTGACAACACGCATCGGCTTGGGCTCGCTCGCCGGGGTTGTCGCCGCCGCCGCCCGCTCGCCCGCGATCGCGCCGAACACCAGCCCCTCGAGCAGCGAGTTGCTCGCTAGGCGGTTTGCGCCGTGCAACCCCGTGCAAGAGGCCTCGCCCACCGCGAGCAGGCCATCGACACCCGTCGCCGTGTGCAAGTCCGTGCGTACGCCGCCGACCGAGTAGTGCGCCGCCGGGTGCACCGGGATCAGGTCTCGCGTCGGATCGATGTCGAAGTCTTCGAGCACGCGGGTGATGCCCGGGAACCTGGCCGCGAAGCCCTGCAAGTGCCTGCAATCAAGCCAAACGTGCGATCCGCCGTCGCGTGCGATCTGCCGAACGATCGCGCTGGCGACCACATCGCGCGGTGCCAGCTCGCCCTGCGGGTGGACCTCGGTCATGAACCGGCGGCCCGCTTCATCGAGCAGGTGCGCGCCCTCGCCGCGCACCGCCTCGGTAATCAAAGCCCTTGCAGCGCCCGGCACATACAGCACGGTCGGATGGAACTGCACGAAGGCCATGTCGCTGAGCGTGGCGCCCGCGCGGTACGCCGCCGCCAGCCCGTCGGCCGTCGCAGCACTCGGGTTGGTGGTCTCGCGATAGACCTGTCCCGCGCCGCCGCTGGCGAGAACGGTGGTCCGTGCCCAGATCATCTGCAAGCCGAACTTGGGGTGGTGCGTGATCGCTCCGAGCACCGGCGCACCGATCTCGTCGCTGGCTGTCACAAGATCGAGCATGAAGCACTGCTCGAACAACCGCACGCGGTCCGTGCCCCGCTCTGTACCCAAGGCCCGCTGCGTCAAACACCGCTGAAGCTCGCTGCCGGTCGCGTCGCCCAACGCGTGGTAGATGCGCCTCGCCGAGTGCCCGCCCTCGCGGCCTGCCATCAGTTCGCCCTGCGCGTCGCGGTCGAGCCTGAGCCCCCAGCCGATCAGCTCTCGCAACCGCTCCGGGCCTTGCTCGACGACCAGCCGAACCGCGTCGTCATCGCACATGCCCGCGCCAGCCGCGATCGTGTCCGCAGCGTGCGCTTCGAGCGTGTCGTCCTGTTCGAGCACCGCCGCCACCCCGCCCTGCGCCCAAGCGGTGTTGGTCGAACTCAGCGGGCCTTTGGCCAGCACGATCACGTCCCCGCCCTCGGCGGCTCCGATGGCTGTGCGCAGACCCGCAACGCCCGCACCGATCACCAGCGTGTCCGTAAAGATCTGCGGCAGCAGCGTCGATCGAAACGGGATCAGGTACCGACGTTCATCGAATGCGCCGTTCATTACCGTATCCTTAGCTTCATGGGAGACCCACGTTGAAACTCACACTACCAAATTCCGAACCAATTGCATGAAATCACCTGTAGACACCAAGGCCAGGCTGAGCATTTTCCAAATTTCCCCCGGACTGACGGGCTGGCGTTGCACTTCCACTGGTGGCGTTTGGATCGACGGAAGTGTCTACTGGCAGTGGTTCCGAACCAAGAACGACACCGATCTTGATGCCGGCACTGAGGGCCCTCCAGCACGCGCCGATGATACGCAGGGCCTGCTCATTTCACCTAGAACCGGTCGCTTCATGCGCGCTTATCGCATCGGCTCTGAGTTCGACTTCACAGTCCACCACGATTCCAGCGAAGGAACGGGAGGCGGCGGCTTCTGGTTTGATCGAGGCGAATTTGAGACGCTCGCCGCAGCAGGGATGCACAACAAACTCCATCTGATCTTTGACGAGGACTGGCAGAAGAGACTTCGCAAAGAAGAAACAGATCGTGCGTATCAATCGCACGTCAGAAGAGTCCTGGGAGATGACCTTGACCGCGCCGAAGTTGTCCGCTCGTGGCTACAAGAACACCCAAACCGCTCGGCCATTCTCGCGTTCATTTCTGACGAGCAAGTCTAACCTTGCGTCGTTCTATCAACCGCCCTTGCAGCCGCATCCCGGACCGCAGCCCTCGGCCTTCACCGCGTCTGGCTTCTCGCACCCGCAGCCGCCCCCGCCGCCGCAACAGCCCTGGGCTTCCGCAGCCACGTCGGGCTCGGCAAGCCTGGGCCCCAGCATGTGCTCGACCTTGGCACGCAGGTACCGGGCGTGGTGCTCGAGGTGCCACGTCGAATACGCCACGATCCAGCTCAGCGAAAGCTCGCCCTGCTCGGGATGCATTGCGGTGCGCTTCCAGTGCGCTTCAGTCAGTGGCATCAGCAGTTCGCTCTGCCACCGCCGAAGCGTGTGCACGGTCGCGACAAACCCCGCGATCGGCGCGCTGTGCTCCGGGCCATAGATGCCCGAATCGACAAACGCCATCTCGTCCCACAACGCGAGCACCGGGCGGTCCTCAGCAAGCGTCCGCCGGATGCGGTGGACGAACAGCAGCTCCGCATCGGCCAGATGCCCCAGCAGCACACGCACGGGCCACTTGCCCACCGGCACACCCGAACCCGTTACCACGTCCGACAGGAACGCCCGATCAAGCTGCTCTTCGTCGAGCTCGAAAATGCGCGAATCGAGCCCTTCGATCCCGAACCGGTGCCTCGCCACCATCTCGGCCCTTGGGCCATTGGCGATGTCGGCTGCGGTGGGCGAACTCGCCGAGCCCATCGCCTGCGAAGCATCGCTGGCGAGAAAGCCCGAGCCGGAAGTTGGTCCCGAGGTTGGTCCTGAGGTTGGTCCTGAAGTTGGTCCTGAAGTTGGTCCCGAGGAGGTGGTCATGCCCGATCGTTCACCGCCCGATGCAGCCGGACCACCCGCCGCGCGATCTGGCCAATCGATCAAAGCGACCCCTACGCTGATCGCATGACCGATCTCGCTGCCGAATCAGGCCCTGAACCGCGCCGCCTCGCGCTCCGCGTCGTCACGCTGCCACGCGATACCAACATCTACGGCACGATCTTCGGCGGGGTCATCCTCAGCTACATCGACCAGGCCGGCTTCGTGCAGGCCCGCACCCACGGCTGCCACCGCTGGGTCACGGCCTCGGTCGACCGCGTCGACTTCCACGCTCCTGTCCACCTTGGCGATGTCGTCGCGTTCTACACCACCACCGCTCGGCTGGGCACGACCTCGGTCAAAGTCAGTGTTGAGGTGGACGCCGAGCGCTTCGGCACGGGCGAGACCGTCCGCGTGACCGAGGCCAGCATCACCCTGGTCGCGATCGACGCCGACGGCAAGCCCATCCCGTTCAGAACGCCCCCAACGATGACGCCCCCGGCGTAGCAAGAGGCTCAAGCAAAAACAAAGCCGTCCGCGTCATCATGCAAGACAACGCGGACGGCTTGATTGCAAATTCGGTCGAAGCCTTAGCGGCGACGTCGGGCAGCCAAGCCGCCCAGGCCGAGCAGAGCCAGCGCACCGGGCGCGGGAATCAGCAGGCCGTCAACGAGCGTGGTCTGGTTGCTGAAGTCAGCAGAGAAGAAACTGCCCGGGTTGAAGAACAGCTCGACGATCGAGCCGTCGTACGGGCCAGCGGGCACGGGGTTGACGAACGAACCAGAACTGACCCCGTCGAACGTGCCGTCGCTGCTCTCGTCGCCGAAGAAGGCGTTGCTGAGGGTGCCGGTGAAGAAGACCGAGCCGAACAAGAGGTTGAAGTTGCCATCAACGTTCGCGATGATCGAATCACCGTCGGCATCGTTGATGGTGACCGTGCCGGACCCGACCGCTGTGGTGGCGGTGATGCTGCTCACGCTCATGGAAATCATGAAGTCAGCCGAGGCGTGGGGGAACGTGCCGGTGTCGAACTCGGCCGTGCCGGGCGAGGCGTCGAGGCGCGAAACGTCTCCCGAACTGTTGGCGCTCACCGTGGCGGCGTACATCGAACTGCCCGTGCTGAACGAACCGGTGAGATCCGAGTAGGTGAACGAGATCAGCTGTGCTGATGCCCCACCCGCCAGAAGCGCAACTGCCCCAACGCTCATCAAAGTCTTGTGCATCTGTCTCTCCTGACGTTTCCGTCGTATCTGCTCTCGTGGCCAAGCCTTGCGCAAGGCTGGCACCTCTGCTCCTCAAGATACTCCGGGATGCGCCAGGGATACACACAAAACGCGACAAAATCTCACATTTGCCATGTTTATATCTGTTTCTTGATTTTGTTTGGTATGTTGTCCGTACGAAATCATCGCCCAGATGGCCTTAAAGGATCACATACCAAGGAAAACACTGGCTGTTGCAGACCGCCTACTCGATCGCGGGTAAGGCCCGAGCCGCCTCCAGGTACCGCTGAAGGTTGGACCTCGCCTCCCTCAGCGAGTCCCCGCCGAGCTTGTCGGATACCGCTCGGGCGACCTCGAACGCGACCGCGTGCTCCATGACCACGCTCGCCGCCGACACGGCGCACACGTCCGACCGCTCGTACTGGCTGTCCTCAGGCTGCCGCGTGTTCAGGTTCACGCTCGGCAGACCCCTCAGCAGCGTCGAGATCGGCTTCATCGTGCCACGCACCACGATCGGCTGGCCGTTGGTCATGCCCCCCTCGAGCCCGCCCGCGTTGTTGGTGGGCCGACTGAACCCGAGCGTCGGGCCGCTGCGCTTGGCCGGGTCGAACGCGATCGGGTCGTGAACCTTCGAGCCAGCTCGGCTCGCACACTCCCGCCCCAGCCCGATCTCCACCGCCTTAAACGCCTGGATGCCCATCACCGCGTACGCGATGCGCGCATCGAGCCGGTCGCTCCACTGCATGCACGACCCAAAGCCCGGCGGGCACCCCAACACGTGCGCTTCGACAATCCCGCCCGCGGTGTCCTTGTCGATCTTTGCTTGCCGAATGATCGCGCACTGCGCCTCGGTGACAGACCCGTCGGGGCAGTAGGTTTCACTCGCGTCCCGAAGTGTGCGCACCTGCTCGACATTCTCGGGCGAGACCTCCAGATCGGTCGCAGCCGTCCCGATCTGCCGAACAAAGCCGAAGGTCTCCATGCCCAGCTCTCGCAAGTAGCACCGGGCCAGTGCGCCGCCCGCGACCCTGGCTGCGGTCTCGCGCGCGCTGGCGCGTTCGAGCGTTTCCCGGCAATCGGTCGTCAGCCATTTGAGGCTGCCCGGCAAATCAGCATGGCCCGGCCTTGGCCTGTGCAACGGCGGCGTGCGCTCAAGATCGTCCAGCCGGCTGTCCTTGTTGGGCACCAGGAACGTCACCGGCGCTCCGATGGTCTTGCCCAGCCGAACACCCGAAAGAATCTCGATGCGGTCGGTCTCGATGCGCTGGCGACCGCCTCTGCCGTAGCCGCCCTGGCGGCGTGCAAGCTCGGCGTTGATCATGTCGGCATCGACGCGCACGCCCGCGGGCATGTGCAGCACGGTAACGACCCCGGCCGGGCCGTGGCTCTCGCCCGCAGTGAAGTACTCAAGTGGTGGCATGGGCCAAGCGTAGCGGGTGCTAGCGCCAGCGGATCACGCTCAGCGGATTGGCGTAGTCATCGGTCCACGGCCGACCCGCCTCGATCCCTTCAAGGCCCGCCCAAGACGCCGCCAGCCGATCAAACCACCGGGGGTCATCGGTGAACACAGCCCACTGCGAGGGGAACCGCCAAGCGGGCCGTTCACCGACCGCTGGATCCACGCCCAGATCGTCACGCACCCGCACCTCGAGACCGGTTGCCTGAGCCAGGCCCGCAACGACGGGCCGAAGGTTCATCGACCGGTTGGAGATGTTCATTAGGATCACGCCGCCCGGCTTGAGCGCATGCCGATACGTCTCCATCGCCTCGACCGTCACCAGATGCACCGGGATCGAGTCCGAACTGAACGCATCAAGCACGATCAAGTCGTACCCGCCCTGCTCCGCGCGCTCGATCGCGAGCCTGCCGTCGGCGACGATCACCTCGATCTCGCACTCGGCTCCGCTCAAATACGTAAAGAGCGACGCATCGCGCGCGATCCGCACCACCTCCGGGTCGATCTCGATCAGGTCCGCGTGCGCTCCGGCCGCGCCGTACGCCGCGAGGGTTCCGATGCCCAGCCCCACCACCGCGAACCGCTCGGGCTCGACCGCTTTGAACACATCGCCCACCGGGCCGCTCGCGCCGTAGTACGCGACGTCTCGCGGGTCGGCACCGGGGTCGAGCCGCTGCATGCCGTGGCGGGTGGTGCCGTGTGCGTAGATGCGCAGCGAGCCATCGGGCGAGGTGCTCACGGTGTGAACGCCAAAGAACGACCGCGTGCGCAGCCGGCTGGTTTGTTCGAACGCCCTTGGTGAAGCCATGAACAGCGCCGCCAAGACCGCAGCGCTCCACGCGGGCCTTCGAGCGCCAGCAAACACCAGCGCCGCCAGCACAAACGGCCCGAGGGCCACCATCGCGGGCAACTCGGGCATCGCCCGCACCAGCCACCGCCCCCCCACCATGAGCACGACCACCGATGCAACCGCGACCCCCAGCGCCGAACGCCAGCGAAGGTTGGGCTTGCCCAGCGCGACCGCCGCCGCCACGCCCACCAGCGACAGCGCGATCGGGTACTCCCACACATCGTTGAACACCAAGGGCGCCACCAGCGCATTGAACAGCCCGCCCATCGCGCCCCCAACCGCCAGCCACAGGTAAAATTCTGTGAGCCGATCCGCGGATGGCCGGGTCGCCGCGAGCCTGCCATGGCACACAAGCCCGCCCACCAGCAGACCGAGCAAATGCAGCGGCAGGCTCAGCGCCACGGGAAGCAAGGTCGATCCAACCACCGCCACCGCCAGCGCCGGCGCGAGCAGCCACCACAGCACCGCAGGAAAACGCCCGGGATCACCACTCGTCTGGCCGAACGCCAGCACAAACGTCAGCAGGTAAACCGCCAGCGGCAGGACCCAGAGCAACGGAAACGCTGCCACGTCGGTCGTCAGCTTCAGCGTCACGCCCAGCATGAGCGAACTTGGCACGAACGCCAGAGCGATCCAGCTTGCGCGCGCTTTCCATGTCACTCCATTTCTCGTGCTCGACACAGGATGCAATCCTGTGCCACCAGGAGCAGCCCCAGGACCGGACACAGGATGCAAGCCTGTGCTACCAGGAACAAACAGCCCGCACGCGATCACCATCACCACCACGCCTGCGTAGCCCGCGGACCACCACCACCCCTGCGCGCTAAGCCCGAGCGACGGCTCGACGATCAGCGGGTAGCCGAGGAGCCCGACCAGGCTCCCCGCGTTGCTCGCTGCATACAGAAAGTACGGATCGTGCGCGCGCCGGTGGCCCGTACCCGCGAACCACCGCTGGAGCAAGGGGCCGAGCGTCGAGACCGCGAAGAACGGCCCGCCCGCGCACGCGCCGAGCACCACCAGCACACGCCACGCGCTCTGCTGGCCTTGGCTCGCCGAGGCCCATTCCGCGAGCGACGCCGGCAGACTGATCGGCAGAGCCACGCCGCAGAGGAGCATGACCACCGCGTGCACCACGACCTGCCGCCTTGGGCTCAGCCAGTTGGCCAGCGCGTGCGCGTAGGCGTAGCCCGCGAGCAGCAACAGTTGGAACAACAGCATCGCCGTCGTCCACACCGCGGGCGTGCCGCCGAACACCGGCAGCGCCCACCTCGCCGCCATCGGCTGCACCAGAAAGAGCAGGGCCGCCGAGGCGAACACCGCGAATGTGAAGACGATGGCCATGCCCGTGAGCGTACCAACCATCGCCTCGTGCGTAGAGTCTCGACCATGACGCCACGCCAGCAAGGACGCTTTGACGCGGTGCTCTGCGATATCGATGGCTGCCTCGCGCCCGAAGACGGCGGCCCCGCACAAGCCCACCTGCTCGCCCAACTCGCCGACCACAACCGCCGGGCGATATCGACAGGCGTGGGCCCGGTCGTCACGCTTTGCTCGGGTCGGCCCATCCCGTTCGTCGAGGCCCTGTGCCGGGTGATTGCCAACACCGCGCTGCCCGCGATCGGCGAGATGGGCGTGTGGCTGTACGACCCCCGCGACCAGCTCATGCACGCCGACCCCGCGATCAGCGCGAGCGATGCCAGAGCCGTGCGTGATGCCTCGGCGTGGATCACCGAACGCTTTGCGAGCAGGCCGCTCTTTCAACAGCCGGGCAAGACGCACTCGATCTCGCTGTTTCACGAAGACACCGCGTACCTGATGGACCTCGCACCCGAGATCCGCGCCAAGGCGCAGGCCGAAGGCTGGCCGCTGCGAGTGAGTGCCACATGGTTCTGGCTCAACTGCGATCTTGAGCACGTCTCCAAGGCCACGGGCATCGACCGGTTCTGCGCGCGCACCGGCATCGACCCAGCCCGGCTCGCGGGTATCGGCGACACCATGGGCGACCTGGCCATCCGCGAGAAGGTCGCCTGGTTCGGCTGCCCTGCCAACGCCGCCGACGACCTCAAGCCCCATGCTGACTGTGTGAGCAAGAAGCCCGAGGCCGAGGGCGTGCTGGACCTGCTCGGTATGCTCGAAGTGCTCGGTGGTTAGTGCCAGTCTCAGCCGTCAGTAGCCCGGCCTGAGCGTCTCGATCGGGAACGCCTGCGTGTTCACGCGATGACACTCCCCACAACCGTCGGGGCGTGGGCTTCTTGCTAAAACGTGCAAGGACACCATCAACTCGTATCGGGGCCGCTGGCAGGCCTTGCAGCAAGAACGATTGCCGCCAGAAGCTTCGGTGTCTGGGGCCACCGCGCAGCCTCGCCCCTACCATCCGGCCATGCAACCCGACGACCACATCTGCCTGTGCTACCGCGTCAGTCTGAGCAAGATCCAGGCGTACCTGCAGCGGGAGAACCCGCCCGTAGCTTCGCTCATCAGCGAGTGCCTCGACGCGGGCACCGGCTGCGGCTGGTGCGTGCCCATCCTCGAAAAGCTCCACCGCGATCACCAGCAAGGACAAACGCCCAGCATCGTGACCACCGCCGAGCAGTACGCGCAGGACCGGCTGAGCTTCAAGCAGACCGGCAGTCGGCCCGCGGGCTACGACAACGCCGAGTAGGCCGGCCCTATCGCGACCACGAAAAAACCGGGCGATTGCCGCCCGGCGTTTTGACCTATTGGTTGGCGTCGCGGCTTACGAGTCGATGGCCCGCAGCGACAGGCCGTGCTCGGTGAGCTTCTCGCGGATCTCGATCAGCGAGGTCTGCCCGAAGTTCTTGATGCCCATCAGCTCGGCCTCGGTGTGGCTTGCCAGATCGCCCAGCGACTGGATGTTCAGCAGCTGCAGCGCCTTGCGGGCACGCACCGAAAGGTGCAGATCGCCAACGGGTCGGTTGAGCGAGGTCTCGGCACCGGTGCCCTTGAGCGATTCCATGATCTGCCTGCGGGCGGCGCGGTGCGCATCCTCGAGGCCCTGACCCATCTTCAGGCCCTTGATCTGGAGCATCCGCTTGATCTCCGACAGGCTGGATTCGCCGAAGTTCTTGTAGCTCATCAGCTCGGTCTCGGTGATGCGCAGCAAATCGCCCAGCGTGCGGATGCTCATCTTCTTGAGGCACGTTCTCGCACGCACCGACAGCTCGAAGTCCGTCACCGGCGTATCGAGCATCGCCTTGCGCTTGAGCGCATCGCGCTCGGAGTCTTCCTCGATGACCATCTCTCGGCTGGCGCGAACGTCCTTGTAGAACAGGTTGGCGCGCGCATGGTTCGGGTCGGTCTCGAGCACCTGACGCAGGCACCGCTCGGCGGATGCGTAGTCGTTCGCGTCCTCGTACAGCACCGCCAGGTTCATCAGCGCGTTGATCGGCGCGGGCACCGTGTCGCAGACACGCTCGTAGCAATCGATCGCTTCGTCTTCCTCGCCCGCGAGATCGAGCAGGTACGCAAGCCGGAACAGGTGCGACTGGTTGCCCGCATCCGCGGCGACCGCCCGGCGGTAGAGTTCGACGGCCTGCCAGCGGTTGCCGTCGTCCTCGGCCTGCTGGGCCTGGGCGGCAAACTGATCGGCGGCGGCAGCGTCCCGAGCGGCGCTCTCGGCGCCGATCACGATATCCAGTCCATCTGAAGTCATAGGTCAATCTTTGTGCGGCCCGGCCCGCGAATCCACTCAGGGTCCGGGAGCCTCACCCGAAGGCGCCTGTGAACCCTCACCCGCGCTGGTCTCTGGCTCGCCCTCGATCAGCTTGATCCGCCTCCACGCACCTGATTTGGCCCTCAGCAGCAGCGAGACGCCCAGGCAGATGATGTACGCCGACGCCCCAATCCAGGGTCCAAGGCTCCCCCAACGGGGCATCAGCTCGATCAGCAGGTGCCCGCCGCCCACGATGCACACCCACGCCAGGACCACCGTAATCACCCCCGGCCAGAAGGTATCGCCCGCCCCACGCAGTGCCCCAGACAGGATGATCACCAGCGCATCGAACATCTGGAACACCGCAGCCGCGATCAACACCAGACCGCCCACCCTGAGCAGGTGCTCAGCCTTGGCCGGGGTGTACGACGGATCGATGAACACGCCCACCAGCGGCTCGCGGAACACCACAAAGACCAGCGCGCACAGGCCCATGTACCCGATGGCCAGCTTGAGCCCGAGCGCCGCCCGCTGGTAGGCCAAGTCTGGCCTGCCCATGCCGATGCACCGCCCCACCACCGCAGCCACCGCTATCGACAAACCCACCGTCGGCATGAACGAGGCGTGCATGTACCGCAGCGCGATCCACCCCGCGGTCGTGTGCAGCACGCCCTCGGCGTGAGCGGCCTCCTCGCTGAGTCCGCGCGCCAGCGCGGCAGCCTCTCCGCCCTCCTTGAGCAGCACGCTCATCAGATAGCCCCAGCAGAGCAGCTCGCTGAACATCATCAGCCCCGCGGGCCAGCCCACCCGCAGGATGTCGCCAAGGCGTTTGAGGTCTGGCCGCCAGCCGTCGCGCGTGCGGTACGCCTTCTGGTAAGCAGGGCTCAGAAACAGCGCCAGCGGGATCAGCAATTCGACCGACGTACCCAGCACCGTGCCAAACGCAGCGCCGCGCACGCCCATCGCCTCAACCCCGAGCGACTGGGCGATGCCCGCGAACACCCCGGCCAGCGGGGTGCCATCGGGCGGGCCAGCCTCACCGAAAATCAGCACCGCGTTGGCGACCAGGTTCACCACGTTGCCGCTCAAGGCCGCGATCGTCACGATCACCGGCTTGTGCAAGCCAAAGAAGTATTGCGAGAGCCCCCGCGAAGCGAGCGTAAAGAACGCGCCCAGCAGCACCACCCGCGCGTAGCCGACCTCCGCTTCAAGCAGTGTGCCAGAATGGCCGTACAGCGGCGAACTGAACAGCGCTCGGGCACCCCACAGGCCCAGCGGCACCAACAGCACGCTTAGGGCCGCCGCGAGGTACAGCCCGTTCCAGGCGTACGCCGCACCTTTCTGCGGCGAGCCCGCCCCGAGGTGCTGGCTCACGAACGAGTTGATGACCGTGAACGTACCCAGCCCAAAGGCCATCGCCATCCAAGCCAGGATGCCCCCGTTGCCCTGGGCCGCGACCCACACCGGGTCGGCGGGCTCGATGCGGCTGACCATGAGCGAATCGATGAACTGCATGACCGAGTAGCTGGTCATGGTCACCACCGAGGGCAGCGCGATCGCCATCATCTCGGAAAATGGGCTCTTGCTTTCCGCAGCGTTGGGGATGGATTCACGCATGCGACTGGCCCGCTTGGCGGCTCGACATCATCGCCAGCCACCGCCGCGATGCTAGCCGGGCCTACGCACCATCGCGCCTGCCATCGTCACAGCCATCCGTAGCGCCGCTTCCATACTGCCAGGATCCGCGATGCCCTTGCCAGCGATATCGAACGCGGTGCCGTGGTCCGGGCTCGTGCGCACAACCGGCAGGCCCAGCGTGATGTTGACAGACTCATCGCGCGCCAGCAGCTTCACCGGTATCAACCCCTGGTCGTGGAACATCGCGACGACCAGATCAAACCGCGCGGGCCTGCCAGCCGTGGCCAGCGCGGCGTTGAACACCGTGTCGCCCGGCCACGGGCCTGAGGCATCGATGCCCTGCCGCTGGGCTAGTTCGATCGCGGGCTGGATCAGTCTTTCCTCTTCATCGCCGAGCAGACCGCTCTCGCCCGCGTGCGGGTTCAACCCGCACACCGCGACCCTGGGCGAAGCAATGCCAAGCCGTCGGCACGCCTGAGCGCCCAGATCAATCGCGTCGAACACCCGTCCGATGGTCAGCGTGTTGCGGACGTCCATCAACGGCTGGTGCACCGTCGCCAGGACCACACGCAGCGGCCCACCGGCGAAGAACATCGCCCACCGCTTGGCGGCAAACCGCTGGGCCAGCAGCTCGCTGTGGCCCGGGTACCGGCTTCGGCCCGCCAGGTGCCAGGCAGCCTTGCTGATCGGGCCGGTCACGATCGCGTCGGCCCGCGTCGGATCGCTCGCGGGCTTGCGCGCGTCGGCGATGGCCCGATCGACGTACGCAAACGACCGCTCGCCTTGGGGCTTGCTCGGGCCGCGGACCAAGGGCGTCTGATCGCCCGGCGGGTCGTCATCGATCAGCACCGCATCATGCACCAACGCGGCCGAGACCGGCGCTCCGCCCAGTCGAAGCGTCCACCAAAAAGGCTCGATGCCCGCAGCTTCGGCGGCGGCGTGCATGGCGCTGGCTGACCCGTGGATCTGGTATCGCGCCAGGCTTCTCAGTTCTGCCTTGGCCAACGCCTTGACCAGCACCTCCGGCCCGATGCCGCCCGCATCGCCCATGCTTACCGCGATGCGTGGCCGGGAACCCGAGCGCTCCGGTTTGCCTTGGTCGCGCGTCACGGCTTGAGCCACGCCGGGACTTCGAGCGGCTGCGGCCCGAGCGTCTGCACGGTCGCCCTGCCCGGATCGAGGCGGGCCATGGTCGCGTTCACCTGGTCGAGCGTGAGCGAATCGATCTGAGCGGTAAGTTCGGCAAGCGAACGCGGCCTTCCGAGCTTGTTCATGTCGCTCGCCAGCGCCGAGGCCCGGGCTGCGGTGCTCTCGCCGCTGAAGACCACCCGCGACCGCAGCCCCGCCCGGGCGCGGTCAAACTCGACCTGCGTGACCGCGCCGGCTGCGGTCGTAAGCCGTTGCAGTTCGTCGGCGAGCACATCGAGGGATTCCTGCGCGCGCGCCGGCGTGGTGCCCACATACGACGTGCGCCAGCCTCGAATCGCGTCGGTCTTGTAGCCCGAGCTGACCGAGTAGCAGAGCCCACGCTTCTCGCGGACCTCGGTGAACAGGCGAGAGGCCATCCCCCCCGCCAGCACCTGTGTCGCCATCCGATAGGCCCAAGCGTCGGCGTCGGTTTCGAGCGGGGCATCGTGGACGACCACGACTTGCACCTGCTCGGAGTCGTCGGTGATGTGTCCGTAGCCGCGAGTCGGCGCGCCCGATGCGTCGATGGCCCGTCGAGAGCCGCTCCAGTTCTTGAGCAACTCGTTGAGCTGGGAAGCGATCGCATCCGGATCAACGTGCCCAGCCACCGAGATGATCGCGCCGTCAGGAACCGCGTGGGTGTGCCAATGCTCCCGAACGCTGCTCTGCGTTACAGCATCGAGGCCCTTATGGGTACCATACCCCGAACGTGCAAGCGCGCCGGACCAGTGCAGAGCTCTTGCGCCGAGGCTGGCACGGTCTGCGGGCTCATCGGCCAGCGAATCGAGGTCGGCTTTGGCCAGCGCCCGGGTTGGCTCTATAGAGGATGCGTCGAATCTCGGCCTGAGCACGACATCAGCCAGCAGCGGGAGCACATCAGCGAGGCGGTCGGCGACCATCGAAGCCGAGACCACCGTGCTGAGCGTTCCGACGCTGCACCCGCGCGAAACACCGAGCAGATCGAACGCATCAGCTTGCGCGCGCGAGTCGAGTTCACCCGCTCCGCGGAGCAGCAGTTCTTCGAGCATCGCGCCCGTTCCGAGCGCTTCAGACGGATCGTGCGCCGCTCCGACCAGATTTTTCCACACAATCGCTGCAGAGCGAACCGACTCGATTGGCTCGACAATGAGCGTCGCGCCGCAGTCGAGTGACTCCACCTTGATGTTGCTCATCGTGCTGGCTTCCTTTTCTGGCATGCTGGCCCTCCGCGCAGGCTCAAGAACGCACTGTAGCGGGCTTTGAGGTGGCACAGGAGCCCGTTGGCGGCAGTTGACAGGCCGCGTACGCGCCGCGTACTGCGCCGAACGCGCTACGAACTGCTGCGAACGTGCCGGGGTGAGCGGTTGTGCGCCGTTCTGCGCACGAGTCGCCAGGTGTGGCTCGATCGAAGCGCTCAACAGCACGAGTCAGCATGCCATCGCGCGCTGCGTGCGCTCATTGATGATGCCCACAGGCAACGCGCGAGACGCGCTGCACAAGCGCGACGAACCGTGCGTGCGCTGCTTGCGCGAGAGCCGGCAAGCGAAAACGTCGAGCGTGTTCGCTTGCGTGAAGTTGATGAACACGTCACACTGTCGCCGATGCGTGTTGTGATCGCAAACTTGAAGCAAAGCGCACGGGTGTGGCGTAGTTTGCTCAAGCATGCCGCAACACGCGGCCGATAGGCCCAAAGCGCAGCTGATGCGCACGGCACAACGATGCAGCGCCACGACGGCGTTGCGCACCACCGAGGAGTCATTCACATGGCGAAGAAAAAAGCTCGCAGGAAAAAGGCCACACGTAAAAAGGCCACTCGCAAGACCGCAGCAGCAGCAACCGCGGCCCCCGCCAAGAAGGCGACCCGCAAGAAGGCCACTCGCAAGCAGGCCACTCGCACCCCGGCTCCCAAGAACGAGCTCCCGACCCAGGAGTCTCCGACGCAGCCACCACC
>CAYGSG010000026.1:0-8100 GCA_964352615.1 uncultured Phycisphaeraceae bacterium | reverse complement strand
CACGCCCTCGCCCGGGTCGTCGGCGATGCGGATCACGGCAACCCGTAAGAAGGCTGCCAAGAAGGCGACCCGTAAGAAGGCCACTCGCAAGAAGGCCACTCGCCGCCGGGCTACCAAGATCTAGCTCCCTAGCCCTCATTCTCCGACACACCCAGGACCCGCGACGGGTCCTTTCTTTTGCGCTGACTTCTCGGCCAGACCTGTCGGGGCGCTTGCCGAGCGGCGTGCGAGGCCCCACAATCGGGCATGCTCACGCACGCCGACCGCGCCGCTTCCATCGTCATGGCCCATACCGCTGCGGTGTTTCTCGTTGAGGATCGCCCTTGGCCAATGGCCTACACCGCAGCCTTCGGCGGCGAGGGGCTTGTCGTCGTCGTGCCCGACCGCGACCTGCTCGACGTGCCGACCGCTGAGCTGCATATTCCCGATGAATCGCTCGAACTCCGCGATGACTCAGCGGTCGCGATGGCCTCGTTCGTCGCTGGTCCCGTGAGCACGATGGACCAGATGCGGTGGGAGGCGTACCACGGCGAACCGCCCTCGGACCGCTTCGCGATTCTGAAGATCGACGCGGTCCGCATCTCGGGCGAGGTGCTCGACGCCGCCGAGCTTGACCTCGCCAACCCGCTGGCGAGCGAACAGGCAGCGCTGTGCAAGCTCGCGAATCGACCATCGCTTGCCGAGGCGGTCGAGCGCCACACGGGCGTAGCGCCCGAGGGTGTGCGCGCGGTGGGTGTTGATCCGCTGGGCGTGCACGCGCGTGGCGCGTTCATCGTCCACAGGCTTCGCTTTCCCGAGCGAGCCCGCGATGCCGATCACGCCAGCGTCATGATCGAATCGCTGCTCGGGGTTTCGCTTTGAAGCGCCTGCGCGAGGCGCACTGCCACCTGTACCAGCACGGCCGGTCGCTGGGCATGGTGCAACTCGCCGAGTGTCGGGGCGCCTCCGATGTTCTTACTGCGTTCGGTGTTGCGGCAACGTCAACCAGCGATAGCTCGACGCTGCTCGGCCAGGGCATACGCCCCGACAGCTGGAACGACCCGAGCTGGCCCACACTCGCTGCGTTCGACGAGGTGACAGGTGACAGGCCCGCCGCGGCGTGGTGCTTTGACTATCACACGCTGCTGGCCAACTCAGCCGCGCTGCGGGCTGCTGGCCTCACCGACGCATCACCCGACCCGGTCGGCGGCGTGCTGGGACGCGATGCCCACGGCAAGCTCACGGGCGTCGTCTACGAGCGCGCAGCATTGCTCGTGTGGGACGCGATCCCCGAGCCGGCCGTCGAGCAGCGCGGCCCGCTGCTCTCGTCGGCGCTGGATGACCTGCGCGCGCACGGCTTTGTCGAATTGCACGACCTCAAGGCCCAGCCGTGGCTGCCCGGCGTGCTGCGCGAACTCGACGATTCGATACGGATCGAGCTTTGGCCGCTGGTGAAGGACTTGCCCGCGATGGCAAATCGCTCGCAGCAATGGTCGAGCGATCGCCTTGGGCTCGGCGGGGGCAAGATCTTTGTCGACGGCACCCTCAACAGCCGAACCGCAGCCATGCTCAGCCCCTACGCCGACGGGCCGGCGGCGCACCCGGCGGGCATGCTGCTGATGCCTGAAGCCGAGGTCTGCTCGGCGATCGAGCAAGCCGATGCGCTCGGCCTGCCCATCGCGGCCCACGCCATCGGCGACCGAGCCGTGCGCACGGTGCTCGATGCGCTCGAACGAGTCAAGCCCGCCTCGCGGGGCCACCGCATCGAGCACGCCGAGCTGATCGACCCTGTGGACATCGACCGCATCGTGCGCTTTCGCGACCGCTTCGGGCTCATCGTCAGCGTCCAGCCGTGCCATTTGCTCGCGGACATCGAGGCGCTCCAGCGGGCGGTGCCCGATCGGCTGGACCGGGTGCTCCCGATCCGTTCGCTGATCGAAGCGGGCCTGAAGCCGGGCGTGGACCTGCTGTTCGGGTCGGATACCCCGATCGTTCGGCCACACCCCGAGGACAGCATCCGCGCCGCGGTGGACCGCAAGCGGCCCGACTCTGCTGCCATCGCCCAGAGCGAGGCGATCAGCGAAACCGCCGCCTGGCGGTGCTTTACCCCAATGGGGTGAACGCGGGCAGCGATCCCGTATAATGACCACGGACGGGTAGGCACTCGTTTCTGACCACACGCCACGCGAACCGAACGGAGTTGAGCGATGGACCTCGATCGAAACAAGATGCTCCGGCACAACCCGATCATCGTGGGCGAAGAAGCCAAACGGGCGCAGGCCGCGGCCGACCTCGCGGGCAACTTGCCCGCCGACCAGATCGACCCCGAGACGTTCTTCATGGAACAGCACTGGGAGCTGTACTCAGAGGAGAACCACGAGACTTGGCGCCAGCTCTACGCCAAACGCATCCACTCGCTGCGCGAGCAGGCCTCCAACGTGTTCCTCGCTGGTTTCGATGCCTTCGGCCTCCCCGCCGATGCGATCCCAAGGCTCACAACCGTCAACGACGTGCTCCGCAGCACGACCGGCTGGCAGAGCCGCCCCGTGCCCGGGTACCTGCCAGCCAAAAGCTTCTTCGCATGCCTCGCCCAGCGGAAGTTCCCGACGACCATGACCATCCGCCCGCCGGACGAATTGGACTACCTGCCCGAGCCGGACATCTTCCACGATGTTTTTGGCCACGTGCCACTGCACGCCGACCCGGTCTTTGCGGACTTCCTTCAGACCTACGGCCAGGCGGCGCTGCACACCACCACCGACCACGAAACCGCGCTGGCCAGGCTCTTCTGGTTCACCGTCGAGTTCGGACTCGTCCACGAAGACGGCAGGCTCAAGATCTACGGCTCGGGCCTCATGAGTTCCGTGGGCGAATCCAACTGGGCACTCAAAGGCGACGGCGAACGCCAGCCCGAACGCCGACCCTTCGACCTCGACAAGATCTGCGCCACGCACTTCGAGATCGATGAGTACCAGCCGCTGTACTACGTGCTGGATTCATTCGAGCAGCTACGCGACGCGATGGTGAGCTACGCCGAGCGCGTGCTCAACGATGCCAACGTGACGGTGTGATGCAGGTCAGGGCACGCGCACGCTCTTGTTGAGCCGGGCCCGCGTCTCTCGATCGACGACCGCCACGCCGATGCCCTGGCCCGACAGGTTCTGCCCCGCGCCCGCAAACGGCGGGGTGAAACGCGTGAGGCTCTGGCCCGGCTGAAGGATGACCCCCGGCAGGCGCTGCCGGGGGTAGCCGCGTGCGAACGCGGTGGCTTCGAGCCTCAGCTCCTCGTCGGACGTGTTGGTCATGGTGACCTCGACGACGGCGTCGGACCCATCGGGGCTGATCCGCAGCGTCAGCTCGATATCAAACCGGTCGAGGCCAAGCTCGATGGGCGTGCGTGTGCGCACCCACATGGGCTCGGCGGCCGACTCGAGCAGCAGATCGATGACCATCTCCATCGGACCCGCCTCGACGCCCGGCACGAACGAGAGATCGATAGGCAGCTCCGTCCATTGCTCGCCGCGTGCGCGCAACGGCTGGGTACGGGGCGAGACGAACCACTGGCGGTCGGCGAGTGTCTGGCCCGGGCGGATGCCGCCGGGCGAGATGACAATCGCGTGGCCGAGCAGCTCGTACTCCGACGGGTTGTACAGCTCGATGGTGTGGCGATGCAGGCCGGGCGTTGACTGGATCATCGGCGGGTTCAATCGGATTGAAGATTGCAGCGTGACCAGGTCCGCGTCCACGCCCTCGATGAACACGGGTGAGCCGGTGATCGGCACGACGTGCTGCACGTAGTGCGGCTCAGACCCCGGCTCGGGGGCGACGCTCGTGCGATTACCGAAAGTGTCAACGATGACCACCTCGCCCGCCGCGAGCAGAGCACGGAGCGATTGACCCGCACCCTCTGGCCCATCGGCCCACAGGGCAAGGGCGCCCGTCCTGCCGCTCTCGGGATCGGCCGGTGAGAGAATCAGGCAGCGAACGCCCGGGCCGATGTCCCACTGGCCTGTGATGCGTCGGCCCGAGAGCTGGTCGGTAAGCGTGCGCCACGCTGCCAAAGCGGGCGATGGCGAGAGCACGCCGTCGTTTCGCTCGCGCCAGGGCGAGAGCAGCGCGACCGCGTCGGCGTCTTCTCCGAGCACGGCCCATGCCTCGATGCCGCGCTCGAGCACGTTGTCGGCCACGGCCTGCGCACCGATGGTGTCGGTCTCGCCCTGCTCGATGACCATCGTGATCGCTGGCCCGCTGGGCCGCTCGACCCCGCCCCACGCGCCGATGAGTTCGCCGAAGCTGCGGGGCGACATGCCGACGGGCGCGAGCACCTCGAACCGCTGCATGATGTCACGCTCGGCCCACGCTGGCGGGCTCTGGTCGGCGCGCCAACCGACCGCGGTCTGCGGCCCGGGCGCGAGCGAGCGGATCATGTCCCGCGCCATCGCCAGCCGCTCGGCGAGTTCGGCATCGGTGCCGGGCTGGTAGTCGCCAGGCCGCGACAGGCGCCAGCGATCGATGCGCTGCCCGAAGCGGTCCAGCCCGTCGAGCAGGTACTTCTCCAGCCGTTCGTCGCCGCTAGCGATCCCCGTGACCACGGCGTTGCGATCGAGCCGAAGACCCGCTGCAAGCCCCGGTGGCAAGCGAGCGAACGAGAGCGACACATCGACCCACGACCGGCGCAGCTCATCGATCAAACCCGCCAACCGGTCAAGCCAAGCGGGAAGGTCTTCGAGCCCGCCGTGCTCGGTCCACATCGGGAGTGACACGCTGGTCGCGCCCGTTGCGTGGATAGCGGCAGCGAGGCCCTCAGGCTGTTCATCCGTCAGCTCATCGGGCAATTCATCGAGCAGCAGCGCAAAGCGCCTGCGGTCGGTCAGCGTGACCGATGCCGAAGCCGGGCCTCGGTCGTCGCTCTCGGGGTGCGGCGGCAAGTAGATAAAATCGAGGTAGCTCGAACCCACACGGCCCATCGGCGTGCGCACCTCCAGCCCCACGCGGTACCACCCGTAACGCTCGATCGCCGGCGTCCAGACACGCGGGTCGCGTCCCCCCTGGACCGGGTACGAATCGGTGGCGATCACGCGGCCCTTTACGTCGTACAGCCAGAGGTCGGCGGTCAACTGCTCAGCGGTGAGGTCCTGCACCAGCACGCTGATCTCGGGCACCTGCGGCCCAACGATGAGATGCCCCGGCCGGCCCGTCGAGAGCTCGATCCGTGGCAGTTGCACCACTTCCACATCATCGAACCACGCAACGGCATCGAAGTCCTGCGCCATCACACGCAGCTCGCTCTGCTCGCTCGCGCCCACGAACGCCTCAGGTTGAACCAGTTCAAGATCGATTTGCAGGAACGCGCCGTTCTTTATGTCGCTCGGCAATCGCACCGCGATCTGCTGCCACTCGCCAGCGGTACGCACCAGTTGGCTCGTGAGTATCGGCGTATCGATCACGGTCGACTTCGTGTCGAGCACGCGCACGACCAAGCGCGCGCGGGCATGCACGCAGCCAAGCGTGCGCACCCACGCGGTGACCAGGTATTCGCCGTCGGCGAAGATCGGGAGCACGCCCGGGTTGAGCCGAAGCGACGCCGACCCGCCCGAGACAGGCACGCGGACTGTGCCCTCGCCCGAGCGCGCGGGCGATTGATAGTCCAGGCTCGTCTCGTTCCAGATCGGGAATCCCGGCCGCTCGCGGACCTCGGGGTCGTGCTGGGCTCTGAGCCAGTTGAACGGGATCGGCAGCGGGTTGGTGAGTCGCTCCTCGAAGGCGAAGCTCGCGGCGATCCTGCCCGCCGACAACGGCCGACTACCGGGCTCGCCAGCCTCATCCGCCTGCGCGCACGCGGCACGCGCCGGCCCGAGGCCGACAGCCAGACACGCGATGACGCGGGCCAAGCGAGAGGCCCGCGAGCGGATGGACATGATGCCTGTATCGGCCCTAGGCCCGCATTAACGCCAGACGAGGATGTCCCGGGCCGACTTCTTGCTGATCGTGGGCACCACGCAGTCGTCGGCCGGGTACCCCACGGGCAGCAGCAGGAAAGGCCGCTCATGGTCAGGCCGGCCCAGGACCTCGGTGAGGAACTTCATGGGGCTGGGTGTGTGCGTGAGCGTGGCCAGCCCGGCGCAGTGCAGGGCGGTGATGAGCATGCCGGTGGCGATACCGACGGACTCGTTCAGGTAGTACACCTGCGAGCCGTCGTCTTCTTTGGCGAGCTTGAACACCACGATCAGCCACGGCGCGATGTCCAAGAACTCCTTGTCGGGGTCCGTGCCGAACGGCGCCAGGTCCGCCAGCCATTCGGGCGTGGCCCGTCGTTCGTAGAACTCGCGTTCTTCTTCCTCCGCAGCCAGGCGCACCTTGTGCTTGAGGGCGGGGTCGCTCACGCACACGAACCGCCAGGGCTGCTTGTTGGCGCCGCTCGGGGCCGAGCCCGCAGCCATGACGCACGCCTCGATCGTCTCCCGGCTCACGGGCCGATCGCTGAACATGCGCACGCTTCGCCGCTGACGCATCACGTCGCGGAACGAGCATGCGGCCTGCTCGGTCGGAAGCTCTGGAACAAACGGCTTGAGCGGCTCGTGGTTGGGCGGCAGGGCCATGCGGACAAGATAGGCGAGAAGGCAGAGAGGAGACTCTGGCTAGCCGAGGGCGCAAGCCCTCGGACGCTTGGCCTAGACAGGCGAGGCGGCCACGCCACCGAAGACCACAGCCTGCGAGGCTGTGCCACCAAGAGAAGCGTTGTCCGCATTGCCACCGAAGAAGCCCCGCTGGGCTCAGGCGGATTCCTTGGATGCGATCCGCAGGTCCTTGAGCCTGAGGTTGCCGTCCATCACGCGCTCGTCGACGACATAGGTCACGCCGTTGTTGTCGAGTTCGGGCAGCTCGTAGAGCAGGCTGAGCATCACGCCCTCGATGACGCTGCGAAGGGCGCGGGCACCGGTATCGCGCTCGGCGGCCTTCTCGGCGATGCGTTCGAGCGCCGTCTTGGTGAATTCGAGCTTGGCGTTCTCGAGCCCGAACAGGTGCTGGTACTGGCGGATGAGCGCGTTGCGGGGCTCGGTGAGGATGCGCATCAGCGCATCGGTGCTCAGGGGCTCCAAGGGCGTGACCACGGGCAGTCGCCCGACAAGTTCGGGGATGAGCCCGAACTCGACGATGTCCTCGGTGGTGACCTGGCTCAGCACTTCTGCGGTGGTCACGTCGTTGGCGATTCCGCCGCCGCTGGAGGCGAAGCCGATCTTGGTTTGCCCGAGGCGGCGCCGGATGATGTTCTCCATCCCTACGAACGTGCCGCCGCAGATGAACAGAATGTTGCGTGTGTCGATCTGGATGTACTGCTGCTCGGGGTGCTTTCGGCCGCCCTGCGGGGGCACGTTGGCGACGGTGCCCTCGAGCATTTTGAGCAGGCTCTGCTGCACGCCCTCGCCCGAGACATCGCGTGTGATCGAGACGTTGTTGGAGGTCTTGCCGACCTTGTCGACTTCGTCAATGTAGATGATGCCGCGCTGGGCCGATTCGACGTCGAAGTCCGCAGCTTGGAGCAGCTTGAGCAGCAGGTTCTCGACGTCCTCGCCGACGTAGCCGGCCTCGGTGAGCGTGGTGGCATCGCCGATGGCGATCGGGACCTTGAGCATGCGCGCCAGCGTGCGCGCCAGCAGCGTCTTGCCCGAGCCCGTCGGGCCGACCATCAGGATGTTGGACTTATCCAGTTCAAGATCGTCGGCCTTCTCGCTCTCGAGGTGCATCAGCCGCTTGTAGTGCACGTGCACCGCGACCGAGAGCGTCTTCTTGGCCTGCTCCTGCCCGATGATGTACTGGTCAAGAAACGACGTGATCTCGCGCGGGCTGGGAATCTCGGTCAGCGCGGAGCTGACGCTCGACACGCGCCGGCGTTCCTGGCGGAAGATGTTCTGGCACAGATCGGTGCAGTTGCTGCAGACGTAGACCTCGTTGGGGCCTTCGACCATGGGCCCGACATCGCGCGAGGTCTTGCCGCAGAATGAGCAGGTCGTGACCTTTCGGCCGCGGAAGCCCCCACCACCACCGTCGCCGCCGCCCGAGCCACTCCCCGAACCACCCTGGTCATCCGTTGAGTCTGTGCGATCTTTGGCCATGGATGGT
>CAYGSG010000025.1:0-36673 GCA_964352615.1 uncultured Phycisphaeraceae bacterium | reverse complement strand
ATCTGCCCCGAGTGCGGGCAGACGATCGGTCACTCCGAATCGAACGGCTGACCGGTCCAGCTCTGGAAGCGGGCCCGCTGGGCGCGGGTTGGCTCGTCGACCTGCTCAAGCTCCCAAGAGACCGTCGGCTGGGAAGTCGTTACGGCGAGTTCGAGGAGCTCGGAACGACGCATGATGGTGAGCGTGAGCCGGGTGCCCGGGTCGGTGCGTTCGAGCAACTTGCTTACGGAATCTTGCGTGGCCTTGGCTCCATCGACAGCGATGATGAGGTCGTCGGCGATGACTCCCGCAGCAAACGCGGGTCCGCTCTCGTACACCGTGCGCACGAGCGCGAAGCTGTCTTGGTCGCCGAGGCGAAGGCCAAGATCGGAGCCGTCTTGGTCGTCGTCGATGGTGAGTTCGAGCCCGGCAGCGAGAAGCGGTGCTTCCAACGGCAGGTCCATCGTGCCGCCAGCAAGGCGGTCGAGCAGCTCGGCTGCGCCTGCGAGAGGCTGTTCGGCGGCTTCGGCGATGGCTGCGGCGAAGTCGGCGGTGGTAAAGCCGCCCGATTCCAGCGGGTGGCGCTCGTAGACGATTCGCATCGCGTTGTCGAGTGACCGCTCGTCGGCGGTGTGGCTACGGATCCACTGGTCGATGACAAAGCTCGCCATCGCGCCCTGGCTGTAGAAATTGACGGTTGTGTTGGGCGAGTCCGGGGTGCGCTGGTTGAACTTGATCCACGCATCAAAGCTGGACTCAGCGAGCGTCTGGACGGTGAGGCCCGGGTTGTTGCGCACCGAACGGATGCTGCCTTGCAGGCGGTCGAGGTAGGTATCGACATCGATGAGCCCGGTGCGCACGAGCACGAGGTCGTCGTAGTAGCTGGTGGTTCCCTCGGCGACCCAGAGCAGGTCGGTGTAGTTCTCGTGCTGGTACTCGTAAGGCGTGATGCCCGCGGGTCTCATGCGTTTGACGTTCCATGTATGAAACATCTCGTGGCTGACGAGGCCCAGAAAGCCCTCGTAGGCGTCGTCATCGGTGAAGCTGCTGGGCCGGGTGAGCATGATGGTGGAGTTGATGTGCTCGGTCCCGCCGCCAAGGCCAGCGCCACAGTGGATCATGAAGACGTAGCGTCCATAGGGGAGCGGGCCATCGAATTCGAAGATGCGGGCCTGCGACTCAATGATCTTGGCAAAGTCTTCGGCGAGTTTGTTGAAGTCTGCTTCGTGGCGGCCCCAGATCATGATCTCGTGCGGCACGCCTCGCACCTCGAAGGTCTTGACGTCGTGCACGCCGACCTCGATGGGGCAGTCGACGAGTGTGTCGTAGTCGCGAGCGACGACGGCCATCTCGGCATCGGTCGTTGGGTCGCGCTCCATGCCGGTAGAGAGCTTCCAGCCCGCCGGGGCCGAGTGGATGCCGACGCGGACGGGCAGCGTGCGGCGTGCGGGGTCGTACATAAACACGCACGATGGGTTCATAAAGGCGTGGGTCGCGTCGGCGTGGCGCGTGCGGTTGTTGATGGAGTTGGCGTAGATGGTGTACTCGACGATGAGCTGTTCGATGCCCGCTGTCTCAAAGCGCCAGGTTGATTTGTCGGTCTTGGCGAAGGCCACAGGATTCCCAACGCCGTCGGTGGCGCTGAGCGTGCGCACGGTGCCGGCTGGATCGAGAATCTCGTACCGGCCCGGGCGCCAGACGGGCATCTGGAGCAGGGTCTCGTCGGCATCGATACTGGGGAGCTCAACACGGATGGTGATGAGCTGCGAAGCTGTCCGTGAGAGGTCTACCGAGTAGATGGTCGCTGCGGTGCGCGCAAGCTGAGCGGCATCCTCACCCAAGTAGGGCTGGGCCCGGGCGGCTGGCGCCAGCATGAGCAGTACGAACAACAGTGCAGGAGCGATTCGGTTGAGCATGGTGTGTCCTAGCGGGTTGGTCGGGTGCTGAGTTACGGCCGGCCGGGGTTGTCGATGATGGCGTGGGCAACGGCGCGGTACTCGGGCAGGAACGTGGCAAAGGTGGGGTCGGCGATGGTCTGAATGAAGTCGGTCATGGGCTCGATCTCCCAGCCGCGTGCGCCCGAGAGCTCGCGAGCGATGGCGCGAGCGAGGCGGTCGTCAGCCGAAGCCTCCACGAGCGCCCGCAAGGCCGCTCGCTCGGCGACGATCGATTGCAGGGCATGGATGCCCTCGACGATGATGAGCCCGGCAGGCTGAACGAGTTGGCTACCGGTTCGGCGGTGCTCCTTGAAGCACCACACGGGGATGGTTGTGGGATGACCAGCCAAGAGCTGATCGATGTGCGAGGCGAGTTCGGCGAGCGCGGAGTGCTCAGGCAGGTCGTACTGGTGGGGCTCAAGTTCGGCGTAGTCTGGTAGGTAGCTGTCGGTGCCGATGACGAGCGAATCACCGATGTGCTGGGCCAGGGCTCGGGCGAGCGTGGACTTGCCGCTGCCGGTGGGCCCCGCAATGCAGACGGCGACGGGCCGGCGGGCCGGGACCATGCCCGCGAGTGAGTCGACCGCTTGGTCCCAGTGGATCCGCATGGGCAAGTGTTGGCGGGCTGCGCAGGCGGGGCGAGCGTTGGGTAGGCTCTTTGGTCGCGTCCGGAGTCGGGCAGCAGCGGAGGGTCGAAGCAGTCATGGCGCAGTATCAAGGCATTTTCGGGCTGTTCGTGCTGGTCGCTTTGGCATGGGCCCTGTCGACGGCTCGGGGCCGATTCCCGTGGCGGTTTGTGCTGGCGGGGGTGGCGCTGCAACTCGTTATGGCTGCGCTGCTGCTGGCGTTCAGCCCGGTGGTGTTCGCGTTCGACTATGTAGCGAAGGGCGTCAACGGCGTGATCGAGTCGGCGGACGCAGGATCGGCGTTCTTGTTCGGTGATCTGGCGGACCCGGGCGGTCCTGCGGGGTTCGTGTTCGCGTTCCGCGTGCTTCCGGTGATCGTGTTCTTCGCCGCGTTGATGGCGGTGCTGTACCACATCGGCGCCATGCAGGCCCTGATCGGGATTCTGGCGTGGGTGCTCAGGCGGACGCTACGGGTCACGGGTGTAGAATCGCTTGCGATGGCGGCGAACGTGTTCGTGGGGCAGACCGAGGCCCCGCTGTGCGTGGGGCCGTACATTGCGAAGATGCGTCGCAGCGAACTTGCGACGCTGATGGTGGGAGGCTTTGCCACGATCGCGGGCAGCGTGCTCGCGGCGTATGTGGGCATGCTCGGTGGCGATGACCCGGCGGGCCGACAGGAGTTCATCAAGCACCTGCTGACGGCGAGCCTGCTGAGCGCACCGGCAGCGTTTGTGATCGCGCGGATCATCGTGCCCGCTGAGACGGACGTTGCGGCGCAGGAAATACATCAGGTTGAACTTGAGAAGCAGGGCAACGTGCTGGAGGCCGCCGCTGAGGGAGCCACGCAGGGGCTCAAGCTGGCGCTGAACGTCGCGGCGATGTTGGTGGCGTTCGTGGCGCTGCTCGCGCTGGGCAACGCGATCGTGGGGGGCATCGCGGGCAGGCTCGGGTTCGAGGGCGTATCGATCGAGGGCATCATGGGGGTGGCGCTCGCTCCGCTGGCGTGGACGATGGGCGTGCCCTGGGAGGACACTTCGTTCTTCGGGACGCTGTTGGGCAAGAAGTTGGTCGTCACCGAGTTCTTGGCGTACGACGCGTTGGCCAAGGACATGATCGCGGAGACGCCGCACATGTCGCACCGCAGCGCCGCGATCGCGGCTTATGCCCTGTGCGGGTTTGCCAACTTCGCCTCGATCGGGATTCAGATCGGCGGTTTGGCGGCACTGGCGCCTGAACGCCGGGGCGAGATTGCGGGTTTGGCTCTGCGGCTCATGCTCGGCGGGGCGCTGGCGAGTTGGATGACCGCTTCCGTGGCGAGCGTGTTCATCAGCATCAACTGACGGGCTGTGCGGGTTCGCTCGGGAGGTTCCAGTTGGCTGATTTGATGGAAGCAATTGGGGCCACGAAGGCGCTGATCGGCATGGTGCATGTTGGGGCGCTGCCCGGAGCGCCGCTCCACCGGCTGCCGGTTGACGAACTCGCAAGGCAGGCTGCGGCTGAGGCAAGATTGCTGGCCGATGCGGGCTTTGACGCCGTCATCGTGGAGAACATGCACGATGTGCCGTATGTGCACGCCAAGCACGGTCCTGAGATCACAGCGGCCATGACGCGGGCGGCTCTGGCTGTGCGCGAGGCGGTTGACCTGCCGATCGGCATTCAGGTGCTCTCTGGCGGCGAGCGCGAGGCGCTGGCGGTGGCGCACGCGGCGGGCGGTTTGTTCATCAGGTGCGAGAACTTCGTATTCGCGCACGTCGCCGATGAGGGGCTGCTGGCCAAGGCGTGCGCGGGCGAGTTGATGCGCTACAGACGCACGATCGGTGCCGAGGGGATCGCGGTGTGCTGCGATCTAAAAAAGAAGCACGCTTCGCACGCGATCACGGCTGACCTAAGCATCGGCGAGGCGGCCCACGCGGCGGAGTTCTTTGGCGCTGACGCGATGATCGTCAGCGGCGGGTTTACGGGCGGCGCGGTTGACCATGACGATGTGCGCACGGTCAAGGCTGCAACGAGCAGGCCGGTGCTGGTGGGTTCTGGTGTGACGGCCGAGAGCGCGGCAGAACTGCTGCAGACGGCCGATGCGCTCATCGTGGGCAGCGCGATCAAGAGCGGCGGCCATTGGTCGCAGCCGGTGGACGCGGTGCGTGCGAAGGAACTTGTCCGGCGGGCTCGCTCAGGCTGATAGACAGGGCCGGATCAGCTCTCAAGCTGTGCTGACGAGCGGCGAACCACAAGCGTCTCGCTGAGCACAAATGATCGTGTCGCGATGGGGTCCTCGCTGTCAAGGCGTTCGAGCAGGAGCTCGGCGGCCTTGCGGCCGGCTTCGGCAGCGGGGATCGATACCGTCGTGAGCGGCGGCGTGGACATCCGGGCGGGCAGTTCGTCGTTGAACGCGACCACGCTGATGTCGTTCGGTACGCGCAAGCCGATCAAGTCGAGCGCCTGGATCAGAAAGAGGGCGGTGGTGTCGTCGTACGCGACGATCGCGGTGGCTTTGGAGCCGACGATGTACGTGCGTGCGAAGTCGGCGTAGTCGATGTCCTCGTGGTCGTAGCCTGCGAGCGGTTCGAGGCCGTGGTGGGCCATGCGGTCGCAGTAGGCTTGGCGTCGCCATGCGACGGCAGCGTGGGGCACGCCCTGACCGGCGTGCTGCTCACGGCGGAGGTACGCGAAGAGAATTTTGGTGTGGCCGAGCGAGACGAGGTGGTCGACGGCCTGGGCCATGCCCTGGGCCTCGTCGAACGTGACCGAGTCGCCTCCGACGCCGGTGAACCCGTTGATCGAGACGTACGGCAGGTGCTGGCCTTCGATCTCGTCGAGGTCCTTGAGCTCGCGAGCCCGGACGACGAGCGCGCCGTCGACGCGCCAAGAGGGCAGCTCGTGGCCGTTGGACTCGGGCTGGAGGAACGTGGTGCAGACGTGCTTGCCAGCGTCCATGAGCACGCGGACCGCCTCGTGGACCGCCGTGCGGTTGACGCCGTCGGAAGCCCAGCCGACCACAGCAACCAGATTGGTTCGCTTGGCGCTGATGGAGCGGACCATCGGATTGGGCTTGTACTTGAGGTCCTCGGCGGCTCGGAGGACACGGTCGCGTACCTCGGGCCGCACACGGAAACCCCGGGTGTAGCCGTTGAGAATGCGGCTGGCGGTGGATTCAGCGACACCTGCGACTTTGGCGACGCGGGCGAGGGTGGGTCGTTCACGTCGCGGTGCTGGCGTCATCGAGCGGTTGAACTCCGGTGAAGGCCGAGGACGTTAGACCCGGTCGCGGGTGATTCCGCTCTGGATCAACAGACGGTCTTTGCTGAATGGGTTCGGCCAAACACTTTCGTGGACAAGTTGTTGCGTTATTCTGGAATTGCTGAATCCAAGATGACTCATTCTGCCTCGGACCTCACACCGGGCGTGGTTCGGCTCTCTGGGACACCTGGTGGGCATACTGTGACTCCCTTGGCCGCCTTAGCTCAGTTGGTAGAGCTTCGGTTTTGTAAACCGACGGTCGCCGGTTCAAGTCCGGCAGGCGGCTTTCGTGGTCGTGCAAGGGGCCTTGAAGCCTTGCCGGGCGAGGTGTGGGGGACTATCGTCCCGACCTCTGCTTGACCCGGTTCAGCAGAGTCCCGGGCGTGTACCCAAGTGGCCAACGGGGGCAGACTGTAAATCTGCTGGTAATACCTTCGGGGGTTCGAATCCCTCCGCGCCCATTTCTGACGAGGTCGCCGAGGTCAGCGCGACCGTGGCGGAGCTATCGACACAACAAACTGACTCAGCGAACCGAACTGGACCTACTCCGGCTGGTCGGCGATGGTCTGTCCCAGGACGGTGCCGGTCGCTTCGGCGAGCGAGACCTGAGCGATCTGGTAGTCGGCGATGGCCGCTATCTCGCCCACTCGGGCGGCTGCGAGCCGGCTGGCGGCTTCTAGAACGTCCACGGAAGTCGAGAGGCCCTGAGCGAACTGCCGTTGTTCTGCTGAGAGGCTGCGGGCGTTGAGCGCGACCGACTGCCTGCTGGCGCTGATGCGCTGCCAGTCGGTTCTGATCTGTTCGATCGCGTTGAGCACGTCCTGCTGAATGGTCTGTTCGCGGGACTGCTGATCGACGATGCGCTGCATGCGCAACAGCAGTGCCCTGCGGAGCCGGGAGTTGGCCGCCTCATTGCCGATCGGCATCGACGCGGAGACCCCCAGCGTGTAGTCCTCGAAGTCGTCGTGCATGGCCTGGCGGATGGCGGACTCGGTGTCGTTGCCTAAGCCGTTGCGGCGGTAGGTTGCCGTCACGTCGAGTTGAGGGAGCCTGGCGTTGCGGGCGCTATCGATTCGGGTGGCGTCGGCAAGAATCTGCAACTCGAGTTCAAGAAGCTCGGGCCGGGTCTGAAGCGCAATCTCGAACAGCGCTTCGGCGTCGAGTGCCAGCGCGATGGGCTGCGGATCGCTGGCTGGGATGATGATGGCGTCCTCTGCGAGCGCCATGGACTCGACGTTCATGGCGCGTTTGAGTTCGCGTTGCCTGCGGAGCACGAGTTGTTCGAGCAAAAGAATGGTGCTGACTCGATCGGAGACGCCTGCCTGCGCGCGGATGACCTCGACCTCGGCGGCCGCGCCTGCGTCGACGAGCCGCTCGGCTTGAGAGAGGACTTCTCGGGCGACCTCAAACTCCTCGACGCGGAGCTCCAGGCGCTTTCGGGCCGACCACAGCTCCCAATACGCGCGGTCGATCGTGGTGAGTGTGCTCGCGATTGACGAGCGGGTACGGACATCGGTGATCCAGCGGTCAAGGTCTGCTAGCCGAACGGCTGCGGTGGCGGTTCGCCTGCCCGCGCCGCGTAGCAGCGGCTGGGTGAGTTGCAGCACGAAGTCGGTGTCGTAGGAGGGATTGAGCGTGGTGAACGTGTTGTTCGTGCTGACGCGGTTGTAAGGGAGGGAGACATCAAGCGTGCCACCGGTGAGCAACGGACGGGTGAGCGCGGGACGAATGAACTGGCTGTTGGCCTCGGCGCTGTTGAGCGTGGACGCGGTGGGCTGGTCGGTCTCGGCGTAGGTCGCATCGACCCGAAACACGGTCTCGAATCGGGCTATCTCTTCCGTGATGGCTTGCTGGGCGATCTGCGGGCTCAGCCGAGCCGATTGGATATCGAGGTTGTTCTCGAGCGCGCTCACGCGGACCTCATCGATGGTCAATTCCACCTGCGCGAGCCCTGCGAAGGGGTCGGTGCGCTGGGTTGCCGGCGGCAGCGGTTCGTCGGTCTGGTAGCTGGAGACATCAAGCGTGCGCAGGCTCTGGATGCGGTCAGCCGAGACACGCTCGTAGTCACGGCTGTTGAGCGAGAGTGGGCTATTGCAGCCAGCCACGAACAGCAGGAGGCTCGCGAGTGCCAGAGGCCGACAGGCCATGGCGAGACGTACGGGTTTACTCATGGTGGAGGGCCTGGATGGGGTCAAGCCTGGCGGCCTTGATCGCGGGGAAGATACCGAAGACGACGCCGATGGCGGTACTGAACCCAGCGCTGAGCATGACGGCCCACGGCGGCACTTCAAGCGAGTCCAGGGGGAAGTCGGGGATGGAGTTGGCGCCAAAGATCACGAACTGCCCGATAGAAAGACCGACCGCAGCCCCGGCCAGGCAGAGCACGACCGCTTCGATGAGGAACTGGGTGAGGATGATGAGCGGGTGCGCGCCCATCGCTTTGCGGAGGCCGATCTCGCGGGTGCGTTCGCTCACGGAGACGAGCATGATGTTCATGATGCCCACGCCGCCTACTACGAGGCTGATGGTCACGATGCCGCCCGCGATCAGCGTGATGACCGCAGCGATCTGCTTGAACTGATCGATGAATTGCTGCACCACGTCAACGTCGAACGTGTTCTCCTGGCCCGGTTCAAGGCCGCGCATCTGGCGCAGGACAGCGGTTATCTCCGCCACGGCTTCTTCTGCCGCCTCGGCTGAGACAAGTTCACCCTGCGCGTAGTTGATCCAGCCTTCTGGCCTGAGCGACTGGGCGGTACTGAACGGGATGTAGACTTCGGTGCGGGTATCACCCCCGCCGAACATGCCGGATTGTTCGAGGGTCTCGACCAGCCCGACGATGAGGAAACGCCTGCCAGACACGAGCAGGAACGAACCCGTTGGCTCGCTTGGCAGATTGAGTTCCTCCACGGCCGCTTGATTGATGATGCAGACGTTTCGTCGTTCGCGAAGGTCAATCGCAGAGAATCGGCGTCCCTGTACAATCTCGCGGTTTTCAACGTCATGCCACGCTGGCTCGATGCCCCAAGTGGTGATGCCTTCGAGGATCACTTTCTCGTACTGGATCGAGTAGCTGCCCCAGTACAACGGCACGAAGTATTCAAGGCTCGATACACGATCGCGGATAGCATCGACCTCGCGTTGCTTGAGCTGCACTTCGCGCCAGTTGAGCTTGCCTCTCCAAGAGGGCGGGAGTGTGCCGTCGACGAAGACGCGTTTGACGCCAAAGGTCTCGAACTCGCTGAGTACGAACTGCCTCATGCCGGAGAGCGCGGCGACCACGATGATGATCGACGCCACCGCGATCACGATGCCCAGCGTGGTCAGCAGGGTGCGGATCTTGTTGGAGAGTATTTGTGCGAGCGCGAGCCACACGGTCTGTGACGCGACGCGCAGCACCATGGTAACCGGGATAAAGAGCTTGCCGATCACGGGGTGGCTCCCTCGGGCTGCGCTGCGCTGGCGGCCGCCGAACGTAGCTCGGCGTGGAGCTTGGCGTCGCGCTCGGTGCGTGCGTCGCTTACGATGAGTCCGTCGCGGAGCCGCACGATGCGGTCGGCGAAGCTGGCGACCTCTTCCTCATGCGTCACGATGATGATCGTTTGGCCCTCCGCGTGCAGGGCTCGGAACAGGTCGATGATCTCGAGCGTGGTCTTGGTATCGAGGTTGCCTGTGGGCTCATCGGCCAGCAGGATGCTTGGCTCGTTGACGAGTGCGCGTGCGACCGCGACCCGTTGGCGCTGGCCGCCCGAGAGCTGGTTGGGCCGGTGCGTCATGCGGTCGCCCAAGCCCACTCGCTGCAACGCGGACTTGGCCCGCTTGTTCGCACCAATCCAGTTTTTGCGTGAGTAAATGAGCGGGAGCGTGACATTGCGCAGCGCGGTCTGCCGGGGCAGCAGCTCGAAGCTCTGGAAGATGAAGCCGATTTCTTCATTGCGCACGCGGGCGAGGCGCGACGGCCCCATCTTGTGCGTGGCCTTGCCGTTGAGCAGGTACTCGCCGGACGTCGGCTTGTCGAGGCAGCCAAGGATGTTCATCATGGTGGACTTGCCCGAGCCCGAGGGGCCCATGATGGCGACAAACTCGTTGCGCGCGATGTCGAGGTCGACGCCGGCCAGCGCGTGGACCGTTTCGCCGCCGAGGCGGTAGATCTTGCGAAGCCCTCGGATGCTGATGGTCACCCGCCGCCCCCGGCTGTCTCGGTGGTCTCGCTGGATTCAGCGGGCGCCGCATCGGGTTCGGTCGGTTCGTCTGCAGGCTTGTCGCTCGCGCCTTGCTCTTTGACCTTGGTGCCGTCCTTGAGGTTGCTCAGCACTTTGAACGGCCCCGAAATGATGCGTTCCTCTGCATCGATGCCAGCCAAGATGACCGTGTGGGTCAGATCGGACGAGCCGACCTGCACGGGTCTGGCGCGGGCGACGCCCTCGCTGTCCATGACGTAGACGACGCGTGTAAACGTGCGTGAGGTGTCGATCAGATCGCTATTGTCGATCACCTCGGAGGGCAAGTCTTCAATGCGGCGATCCACGATGGCTTGGCTCGGCACCTTCACGACGTTGCGGAGGGTGCTGACCTCGATATCGACGTTGGAGGTCAGGCCGGTTTGGAGCCTGCTGACGTCTTCGTTGAGAAGCAGAATCTCGGCCTCGACATAGCCCGAGCCGTCACGCCAGAGCTGGCGGGCGAGCCCGACAAATTTGACCTGCCCGGAGAACTGCACATCCGGATACGCGTTAAGGTAGATCGTGGTCTGCTGGCCGACCTCGGCGAGCGAGACGTTGGACTCATCGATGCGGGCTTTGACGAGCATCCGCGACAGGTCCGCGATCTCGAGAATGACCGAGCCCGGGTTGTTGAGCGTGCCGACGACAACGAGTTCGCCCACCTCGGCTTGCCTGCGGGTCATCACGCCGTCGATTGGGCTGCGGATGGTTGTGTTGTCGAGATCGCGTTCAGCCTGGCGGATACGGGCCTGCGAGATGTCGATGGCCGCGTTGATCTGACCGATGGTGCTCTGGGCTCGCCGCACCCGGGCATCGGCTGCTTCGAGATTGGCCAGCGACGTGTCGCTGGTTTCGTAGAGGCTCTCTTGTCGCTTGAGCGCGGCTTGGGCCTCATCCACCTCGGCCTCGGCGCCGAGCAGCCTTGCGCGGTCGGCGACCACCTGGGCTTCGGCTGCATCGAGCGCGGCTTGCAGATCGCGGTCGTCCAGCCGAACCACCACATCGTTGCGTTTTACCGTGTCGCCCTCGTCGAATGGCAGATCGACGACTCGGGCCGAAACTTGGGCGCTGATCTCGACGTTGGTTTCGGGTTCTATCTCGCCGGGGGCGTTGATGGTGCGCGTCAGGGAGCCAAGCTCAGCAGGTTCAAGCTTGACCTCAATGAGCTCCTCTTCCTTTTTCATCAGGCGGTCGGCAAGAGGCGTTTGGAGCAGCAGTGGGGCGAGAGCCCCGATCGCGACGACCGCAATGAGGAGGCCTCCGAACAGGCCGAACAGAAACCGCTTCATGCCAACTCCCGTTCGCGGTGCCTCGATGGACACGCACGCCAGCTCTTGGAACGCAGCGAAGATAGGCCGCGATCACGACAACACGCCCAGCCCAGCAATACCGGGCAGCCGAATAGTGGGATTCTATTGGTGTGGCTTTCGCATGTGGCGGGAATCGGACCGATTGTGGCCAGTCCGTGCAAGCCATACCGGCGATCGAAGTGGATTCGCCCCGCGCACTGCCAGGAAAACACGGCCGAGGCGCTCTCGCGCAGCAGCCGTGGATGAAGAGAAAGCTGCGATCAGCGGCGCCTGCGGATAGCGCCAGCAGCGGCGCCGATCAGGCACAACGCCGAAGCAGGCGTGGGCACGGTATTGAGCGTGAGGTCGTCGATGAGCACGCGGGGCGCGGAGAACTCGCTGCCCAGCGTGGCGGACAGGCGGAGCGAGTCGAACAGCACGCCGCCAACCTGCATGGTGGCGATGGCCGGGTTGTCACGGCCGCCAAGGTCAGAGATAACGAACGAGTCGGACGCGACGATCGACCCGCCCATGTAGGCATCGAAGTGGTAGACGATGCCGCCCCAAGGGCCGTTCTCGAAGTACGCCACATCGAGCGATGCCGAGTCGGCCGGCTGATCGAGGTCCATGGTGACGGTGGAGATCGGTCCGAGGCTGAGGTTGTCGCCCGGGATGAACGATCGTCCGAACGTCATGCCATGGTTGGCGCTGCCCCAGCCCGGGAAGTCGTTGTAAAGGAACGTAGCGTTCTCGATGATGATCTCGTTGCCGAGCGTGTCGACACCGTCGCCGCCCGGCTCGAAGGTGTTCCCGTCGGGGAACACGCCAGCGACGCTGTTGACGTCGTTGTAGGTCACGCCGTTGTAGTGAAGGCTCTGGCCGTAGAAACCCTCGGGCAGGTCTTCGTAGTCGCTGACGCTGAGGTCAGCCAATGCGGGCGAGGCCATCAGGGCGCTCAGTATCAGCAGTTTCGTTGCGTTCATGGTTCAATCTCCGTTCCATCCAAGGTGGTAAAAAATACTGGCCGATCTCGCGCCGGCCAAAGCAGGCCATGGGGCATCAGTCGGGCATCGCCAAGAGGTCGTGCCTGACCATCACGGTCGTTGGCACTGGGGGGTAGGCCATGCGCACACGGAACAACTCGTACGCATCGGGGTCGGCGCCGAGCCTGTCGAAAACATCCGCCGCCAGGTCTTGGTAACCGGGCAGATCGGGCGCGTGGGTCATGGCGAGCCCTCGGCCCAGACGCTGAATCTCGTCGCTCACCCGCAGCGCATCGGCATCGCGGAAAGCAATGGGCGAGGCGATATCCGAAAAGACCCGCAGTTCGCGGTCGACCTCGCCGAACAAGCCCTGACGGACGAACACGTCGAAGTGCAGCATCTCAGCGGGCGTGCGCACGGCCGAGCCGAAGTGGGCGACCTTGTCCTGCGGTGTCGCGTGGACCGGGGCGATGTTGCGAAGGATCTCGCCCGTTACCAGCGTGCGCTCACCGAGCAGCCCGACATCCGACGAGAGGAACTCGTCCTGGACCATTCCATCGTGGGTGACCGAGCGTTCGAGCGGTGGCATGGGGTGGGAGCAGAAGCCGGGCAGCACGGGCACGCCGTTGTGCTCAGCTGCGCTGGCGGGGTCGATCGCGGCGCGTTGCATCGCCTGTTCGTGTTGCACGTCGTCATCGACCGCGACGGACTGGCTGACGACCCACCGCACGTTCGGACGGGTCTGCCGAAAGCGCATGAGACCCCGAACCTGGGCTGCGTGAAAGTGGTGCTCGCGGTCGTCGGAGGGCATCAGGATGCAGATGCCGAGCAGGACTTTGCACCTGGCACCCCATGTGAAGGCGTTGCCCTCGAAGGCCTGCTGGCGCCATCGTTCTTCGATGGCGAGGTTGGAGCCGCTGCGAGTGGACTCGATCAGCATGTCGAACTCGGTCTTGCTCGCTGCGTGCTTCGAGACGAGGTCCTGGAATCTGCTCTGGGCGGCTCTCAGAGCTTCGAGAAGACCGGCATCAACGCCCCGTTGTGCGGAAGCCTGGAGCCAGACCTCGACCCCCTTGGCTGAGGGCATATGCTGAGCAGCGACGAACGGATCCGGGGCGTACGCGGTCTTGACGAGTTGCCAGGCGAGTTTGCGGTGCACGCCAAAGGCTTTGGCCACCGAGGTGACAGCCTTGGACTCAGGGCACTTCTGTTCGATGATTCGGGCATAGATGCCGCGGGCCTGAGAGACCGCTTCGATGGTTTCCGCCTCGAATTTGCTGGAGGGCTGATTCTGGGAGGAAGCTGGCGAAGCCATGGAGGCAGCATACCGGCGCGGTATGATATTTCAATATTTGTTTCAGAAACAGTGCGATATTATCTCGATTGCGGGTTCCAACCGAAGTTGGCCAGCACAAAACAGGTGCGGGCAGGCCGCTCCCTCACCCGCCATGCGCGGGGGCGGACTCCTCCTCGGTAATCCATTGGTCGATCAGGCCGACGACCTGATCCGCGAAGTCCCTGGCATTAACGGCGACGCTGCCCGTATCGGACTGGCTGACAAAGACAGCGAAGGCCACCGTGCGACCGGTCACAGGATGGGTCACCATCCCGCTGAGGGTGCGCACACCGGTGAGCGATCCGCTCTTGCCGCGGACCTCGTTATCGAGCGTCATGTTGCGGAATCGGCGGGTAAACGTTCCTTGGCCGGGGGTGGCCATGCTGTCGAGCATGGGTTCGCTGAGTCTTTCATCGGCGTAGAAGCTGCGGAGCCAGGCGGTCAAGGTGTCTGGCGCGACGAGGTTGCCCCGGCTCAGGCCGGACCCATCTGCGATGACCACGCGTGAGGCATGGGCCGGCCCGAGCCGCTCGGCCACCAGCATGCGCACCACGGCGGCACCGTCTGCCCATGAGCCGGGTCTGCCCGTGACCTCTCGGCCTATCCGCTTGAGCAGCGCCTCAGCGTAGAGGTTCTGGGAATCACGGTTGCAGCGCACGAGCACCTCGTGCAGGGGTGTTGCCACCACGGCGACCGTTCCACCTTCCGGGGCCGGATCGCTCACGTGTAGAGCGGCCACGCTCTGCACGAGGTCATGGTCGTCCGTGCCTTGCTGCTCGATGGCGGCGGCGAGCAGGCGACCCGCAAAGAGGCTGGGCGTGTCGATCGGCGACTTGATGGGCCACGGGTCCCGACGGACCACGGTGCCGTGAAGGGTGAAATCATTCTGCCCGGGGATGCGAGAGATCCAGGCTGTGTTGGTGCCTGAGTTGTTGGTCCGAGCTGAGTTGGTGAGGGAGATCCACGAGGCATCGGGCTGGGTCGTCACCTTTGGTCGGCCCGAGCCGCCGGGGTCGGGGGCGGTGAAGAACGAGAGGTTGTTGGTGTGGACGTTCAGGCCGCTGACCTGCGCGGCGTAGTGCTTGAACAGATCCGCCTGCTCCCAGGTTGGGTGGACCAACTCGCCGTCGAAGATTCTGGCATCGACTCTCACCGAGGTGACTTCGCCTGGCTGGGCGGCGAGGGTCGCTGCTGCCAGCGTTTCGAACAGGGTCTCGATGGTGAGCGGGGGATCGGACAAGGCCAGAATCTCGGGATCGCCGAGCGAAGGATCGCCATCACCCACCAGCGTGACGACCGGTCCTTGGCGCGAGATGGTGGTGCGGAAACTGAAGTCTGGACCGAGTACAGCAAGGGCTGCCCCGGAGGTGAGCACCTTCATGTTCGAGGCGGGAAGCATCTGTTGGTCTGCGTTGCGCGAGGCGAGCACGGCGCCGTTGCGGGCGTCCTCGATGCGGTAGCCGATGTGGGCATCTTCGAGCTTGTGCCGCTCGATGAGCCTCTGGATCGACTCTTCGAGATCCTGACCGGTCGCCGTCGCCGGGGCCATAGCACAAAGGACCGCTGCGAAGGTAAGCAGGGGACCAGACCAGAAGGTGGAGCGGTTTTGAGCCATAGGCCGAACCATCGGCAGGATGCGCACATGTGCATCAGCCGAGGCGGGCTTGTTTCGAGCTAGTTCGCGGCGGCTGCCTTGGGGGTGCTTCGGCGGGCCTTGGGCTTCGCTGGCGATGGGCCTTCGAGCTTGGCCGCGACAAGCTTGACAAGCTCGTCGGCAAGGACCTTGGAACTGAGCACCCATTCGGTCCAGATGACCGAGCCGACCTGGCTTGAATGAGCGATGTTTTCTCGCAAGCAGCGGGCCGAGCGGGGCCCCAGCAGAGTTGGCACGGCGTCTTCGCCAAGGGCGACAGCCAAACGGGCGGCCTGCGGGTCCGGAATGAGATACGCCAGCGCACGGTCCTGAGGGCACTGTGGCGATGAGAACGCCAGCGCCCACCGCCAGGGCAGGCCTTGCCACTCAAGTCGTTCGCTGACATTGGTCAGGGCGTTGACGCGGTCGCGGATGTGGTCGAACAGGTGGCGCTGCTCGGGCTCAATCGCTTCGATGACACCCTCAGTCGATGGCACATTGAACCGGTCGAGCCAAGGCGAACGCAGGGTCTTGGTAATCATGTCGAGGCCGATCTCCGAGGAGTCCTAGCGACCTCCCGCTGAGTTGGGTTCACCCGTCGGGGGTCAAGGAACGCTATGGTGCGATACCGGCTCGAACGACCGCGGATGCAGGCTGGCCCGGGGAATCCCTTATGCCGGCTGGCCCTGCGGTCCTGCGAGGTCTGGGATGGAGCAGGCACTTGATGGATGCGCAGAGCCCCTCGGGCACCAATCAGCCGTTCAGCGAGCATCAGATTCCTGATGCTGTGATCCTGATCGTTGATGACAACGAGCAAAATCTTGAGCTGATGCAGGCGTTCCTCGAAGAGCTCGGTTGCGGCACGCTCACGGCCCGCGACGGTCAAGAGGCGATCGAGAGCGTGGCTCAGACGCTCCCGGACCTGATCGTTCTCGATGTGATGATGCCCCGGATGAGCGGGTTTCAGGTCTGTGAACGGCTCAAGGGAGACCCGCGGACGAGGGATATTCCGATCGTGATGGTGACGGCTCTGAACGAGGTCTCGGACATCGAGCGCGCGGTCGAGGCTGGCGCCGATGACTTCCTGACCAAGCCTGTGCATCGGGTCGAACTACTGACGCGCGTTCGATCGTTGGTCCGGGTTGGCCAGATGCGTCGGCAACTCGATGCGGCGCTGCGCGACCTGGGCAAGCTGAGCGGGGAAACGTGAGCCCGCGGGCTAGGAGCAGGTGAGCCCGACGAAGCCGAGCAGGGCGAGAAAGTCGCCAAAGCTGATCATACCATCAGGACCGAGCGTGCCGAAGTCGTCGGCGATGTCGCCGGTGCAGCCTGGCGTTCCGCCGGCGCATGGACCGACGAGTCCCAGCATCGCGAGAAAGTCGCCAAAGCTGATCATGCCATCGGGACCGAGCGTGCCGAAGTCGTCGGCGATGTCGAGCGGGTTCTCAACGGTGAACCCTCGAAATGTCGGTAGGCAGACGGTCGTGCCGCCCGCGTTGACCGCCTCGACGCGCCAGAACACCTGCTCGCACGGCTGGAGCACTGCTGTGCCGGAGCCGAAGGTAAGCGTGCTGTCTGTCAGGCCGTCTACAACACGGAATACGTCAGCAAATGCTGCATCGCGGGCGAGCGTGACGCGGTAGGTGTCAACGCCTGCGCTGATGCCCCAGTCGAGTGTGCCGTCGAATGGAAAGTTCGCTGTGCCGTCGAGAGGCAGGAACAGGAAGAACTGGCCGGGCGGTGGAGGGAGAATCGTTGTGAACGATCGGGAGAACGGCGTGGAGTTAATGGTCGCGAGCGCGTTGGTCGCTGCCACGCCCCAGTGGTAAACGGTGGCCGTGTCGAGCGTACTCGCGGGGACAGTTGTCGAAGTTGTGGTAAACGGGCCAAGCGTGGCGACTACGTCGGTCAGTGCGGAATTGGTAGCAATGGTGACGGTGTAGGCGTCGGCAAAGTTTGATGCGGTCCAACTGAGTGTTGGCTCTATCGGGATGTTGCCTTGGCCATCAAGTGGCGCGATGAGGTTGAACGAGCCGGGTGGTCCCTGCGGGATCGTCGGCAGATCGAGATCCACGATGACCGGGCGGTGGTCGCTGGCGCTGCTGATAGTCTGCGGGAACGGGTGGTGGCTGAATTCGGGGGGCCTTGCTTGCACGGGCATGGTCGCCGAGTTGAAGACGAATTCGTGCACCGGCGCAGCGACGGAGTCCCACCAGGCGATGTAATCGAGCTTGCTGCCGCTGTTCTGGGTGACCCGGCTGCCATTGAACAGATCGACGGCAGCGTCAAACTGCGAGTCGGTCGTGTCACGGTCGGTGCCGTCGGCGCTGCCTGCAAACTCGCCCTGGGTGAGCCAAAGCGCAGGGCCGCGTCTGCCGTTGGTGTTCTCGTCTTCGTTCCAGTCGCCGCCGATTACCACAGCGGTCGTGTCGGTCAGGATGCTGGTGGCGGGGGGGTTGTCGAAGAACGCGTTGTTGGCATCGGGCACGCCGGTGCCAGCGCCCGCGAGCAACGCGTGGATGTAGTACGCAACATTCTGCGAGGCGGTGAGACGCTGGGCCTGGGACGAGCTGTCGCCGCCAGACTTGAGATGGGCGTTGCCGACGACCAGGTCACCCTCGTAGGTGGCGTTGGGCAGATCGATCTCGGCGAACATGAACCCTCTGATGCCCCCGGTGCCGCCCGCGCTGTAACCCTCGCCGTTGACGTTGGGCATGTCGCTGAGCGTGGCTTTGCCATCGCCGTTGAGGTCTGCGAACGGGAAGCGGCTGAGGATGATGTTGCGGTTGAAGCCGTCGCCATTGGTGCTGACAAAGCGGTGCGGGAGGTCGTAGCCAGGCGCGTATTTCTTGACATAGGCGCTGACGGTGCCGCCACGAAACGGATCCGCCCCGCCGTCGATGAACAGATCCACGACGGTCGAGAGCGTGGCGGTTGAATCGGCACTGCCTCCGGTGCCGTTGCCCGAGTTGTCGCCGGTTTCTTGCAGGATGAGCACGTCGGGTCTCACCGCTGCGATGACCACCGACAGCCCATGCCAGGTGCCGCCGTTGTCTTGTTTGGTGTTGGTCGAGCACAGCCGGTCGCGAACGTTCCATGTCATCACTCGCAGATGGTCTGGATCGGCCTTGTCCCACTGCCCTTGCTGCGGGTTCCATTGCGCGTTTGCCGAAGGCGAGAAACAAGCGAGTAACGCGAGCAGCAACGTCAACAGCGAAGCCGTCGGTCGCATGAGAGCAGCTTGGGGCAAAGGCGGAGTCCCAGAGTGATGCCGCGCGGTCATGAGCAAGGCCCGATCAGGCCGAGCAGCGCGAGGAAGTCGCCGAAGCTGATCATGCCGTCGCCGCCAGGCGTGCCGAAGTCGTCGGCGATGTCGCCGGTGCAGCCGGGTGTTCCGCCGGGGCAGGGCCCGATGAGACCCAGCAGTGCGAGGAAGTCGCCAAAGCTGACCATGCCGTCGCCGCCCGGGGTACCGAAGTCGTCGGCGATGTCGCCTGGACAGGCTTGCGTGTTGTCGCCCACACCAAGGAACATCAGAGCCTGGTACTCCTCGTCCGGCGAACCGGGCGTGCCGCTGGCCCCAGCAGGAGACTGAAACAGGCCGTCGTTGTTGGTGTCGTAGATAATCGAGGCCGCAAACACAAGCCCGCCGAGCGCCGCGGGGTCACCGGTCGCAGGACCTGCTGGTGCGCCGAGCCAGGGCTCGTGCACGATGCTGCCAGACGTGATCGCACCTGTCGAGACCGAATCGCGGTCGGCGAGTTCGATCGCTGCGATGCGGTAGTCGCGATCGCTGTTGAGGCCTCGGATGGTCTCACCGACGGTGAGCACTGCTTCGAGCTCGTAGGCGAAGCTTGCTGGGTCGTACACCGCGCGGATGAGGGCGGTGTCGTGCGTGAAGCCGCCGGGAGCGCCCGCGTCGATGAACCGCGCTGAGGCCGCGAACCAAACATTGCCAGCGGAGTCGAGAGCGGGGCTTGTCATGGACGGCCCGATCGGGTCGCCGCTGGTTTGCAGGTCGAGTTGTTCGAGGTAGCCGACCACCGTGCCGTTTCCGTCGGTGATGGATTTTCCGCCGTTGGGTGCGGCTGCATCAACCCAGGCAGCGAGGGTCCACTCGGGCATCGTGGGCGCAGCAGGGTTTACGCGGGCGACGACTACGGCGTTGACTGGAGAGTTCGGGCCGCCGGAAGCGAACGAACCGAACCCCGCATGGGCTGCTAGCAGGAGCCGGCCCTGTGCATCGGTGTTGAGCCCGACCTGGCCGTTTCCTCCACGGAAGGGCGTCTGGCTTTGGATATGGTCAAAGGTCCAGTCGCTGCCGGGCTCTGCGTTGTTGCCGATCTCGTGTCCATCAAAGTTGTCGATGACCGACGCGGTGGGTCCGAAGGCATCGGCTGCGGGCAGCAGGATGGTGAGTGGACTGCCGACGAGCACACCGCCGGTAGAGCCATCGACGCCCCAGAAGCAGATGCCGAGTGCTTCGGCATCCATCGGCCCGGTGATCTCGTTGGAGGAAAGGATCGCCCCGGTGCCGGCGCTGCCCGCGAACCAGACCGCCGGGCTGAACGCAGAGGTGCCCCGGTGGTCGGTCGGGGTGAACGTCGCGGTGCCGCTGCGGTGGGCAGCCGTGGTAGCGGTCGAACCGCTATCGCCGAAGAGCAGGTCGCCCGCGAAGTCGGCAGCGAACACGGTGCCCGTACGAACCGATGCGGGGAGGATGCTCGCGGGAGAGACGATGGTCGTGCTCGAACGCACGATGTCGGTCGTGGCGGCGGTGTCCGAACCGCCTGCGATGGTGATGACGTTGGCGGTGCAGTTTCGTGCGAGTAGATCAACCAATAGCAGGTTGCTGCCCGTGATGAGGTTCGGGCCCGAGCCGCCGAATGCATCGGCTCGGACCACGGCTTGGCCAAGCTCATTGACCGATCCCGCCGAGAGCGACGAGCTGGACTCGGTGTTGGATGAGCCGTTGGTTGCAACGACGCTGCGTTGGACGTACAGCCGGGTTGGCTCGGCTGGATCGATGCGCACGACAGCGCCCACGACGTGGCCCGTTTGCACGCCCGCAACCGGCGCGAAATCGGCGGCGATGGCGGCGAACTGAACCGCAGAGCCCGTCGGGGTGAGCGACTGGCTGGGCGCACTGTTGTCAATCGGTGAAACGCCTTGCGAGGACGACGACCAGAGGGCGTAGCTCGTGGCATCAAAGGGCACGGCCGCGAGCGACGCGCTGATGCCCGAAGCAGCGGGTAGATTCGTGAAATAGGCAGCGGGCTCGGACCTGCTGAGTTTGAGGAGCGGGCCGAGCGTGAACGCGTGTCCCCAACTCGAGCTGATCGGCGCAAGGTCCAGCACGAAATCGGCGCACTGGTCATCCGCGTCGTAGGCATCGGGCGCATCGCCCGGCAGGCCCGCGTGGATGGAGGTGCTGTCCTGGCCTTGCGCGGCGCACGCGAGGCCCGCAACGAGCACGAGCAACGGGGTGAGTCGGCGGCGTAACGGGTCGTTCTTTGCTCGCATCTGTTCCTCCACTGGCTCGCTCCTGCTTCGCGCCAAGCAGCGCGAAGGGGGAGGCTCTGCTGGTTCCATCGGCGCAACGGGCGTTGGCGTGGAACGAGGCTGGCCGCAACCAGCCCAGAACAACACCTGACGCGCCGATAGCGTCCGATCATGGCACTGTACCGATACGCCCCGGCTGGTCCAAGGGGTGCGGGCGATCGCGGAAAGTTAGGGCCTGCCAGCGGCTCAAACCCCGGGCATGCACCGGGAGATCTCGATCGCGAGCCGGGCGTTATCGCGGATAAGTGCGAGGTTGGCCTCGAGAGATCGGCCCTCAGAGACGTGCCGGAGCCCCTCAAGGAGCATGGGCGTTTCCTCCCGGCCCATCGAAGTGGCTTGTGACCGCTGGCTGTCGACCGCACCGAGCCAGTCCGAGAACGTCTTGGCATCGATGGCGTGGCTCTGGGGCACGGGGTTGGCCAGCACGATGCCACGGGGCGAGCGTGCGAGCTCGCGCTCGACAAAAGCTGCGATCTCGGCGGGGTCGTCGATGCGGCCGTCCACGGGAAGCCCGCTGGACCTGACCATGAACGCCGGGAACTCATCGGTGCCAACGCCCACGACCGGCACGCCCATCGTCTCCATCGCTTCGCGCGTGGACTCGATGTCGAGAATCGTCTTGACGCCCGAGCAGACGATCGCAACGGGCCAGCGGGCAAGGGCTGCAAGGTCGGCGCTGATGTCCAGCCGTTGGCCAAAGCCCCGGTGAACCCCGCCGAGGCCGCCGGTGGCCACCAGCCTCAGCCCGGCGCGGGCCGCGATCTCGAGGGTCGTGCTGACGGTGGTCGCGCCGTGGAGCCCTTGGTGGATCGCCAGTCCGAGGTTCGAGGTGTTGAGCTTGACCGCCCGTTCGGTGATGAGCGTGCTGAGTTCGTCTTGAGTAAGGCCAACGATCACCTTGCCGCCTAGCACGCCGATGATGGCGAGGGTCACGCCTGCCTTGCTGGCGGCGGCGGTCAGTTCCTCGGCCAGGGGCAATGCCTCTTCGCGGGGCAGGCCGTGGACGAAAACGGTGGACTCGATCCCTACGACGGCTCGGCCGCCGGCTCGGCGGTGGATCTTGAGAGCTTGAAAGGTGTCGCTCATGACCGAGAGTCTAGCCAGGGGTGGTTGGCCCGCTCAGGCCGTTATGGGCAGCGCTGCCATCGGGGAGGAGGGCGGCTTGGCAACTTGAAAACTTTTCTGAACGTGCCGCAAGGTCTCCCGCCGGCGTTCGCAATCTCAGCAGAGACCACGGGGCCGGCCGATGCCGGGAACCTCCATGGGGCTCAATAAGACGACCACCACCACACGCGGCACACCGCTGAGCATGTGGCAAAGGAGATTGAAATGACGACCCAGCACCTCATCAAGAACGCACGCATTCTTGCCGTATCGGCGGGCCTCCTTGGAGCGGGCGGCATGGCTTCCGCAGCCCTGACGACGATTACGTGGCTCGACATGTCGCCCACGCCCTTCAACACGCCGGTGGCGAACAACTCGAACTACTTTGTTCCCGGCATCGGGAACGTCAACGTGACCTACTCCATCTCAACCGACTTTATCCACGGCCGAATCACCAACCCCTCGCTTCAGAACGGTTCCATCACCAGCGGCCCGAACACTTGGAACTGGGGCGCGCATGAGCAGTTCGCCGCGACACTCCAATCAGGTCCGGATCCGATCGTGCCCGTCGCGTGGTCGGTAACCTATACCTTCCCGGCTCAAGCAGCGGGCGCTGTGTACGTCGGTGTCTCTGGGCTGGGTGCCACGACCAGCTTTGGCGGCGGCACATCGACCGCGACCGTGAACCAGAATGGCACGTTCGTCGGCGACTGGATCAGCGGCAACAACTGGGGTGCGACCCAGTTCACCCCGGGCGCTGGCACGTTCTCCATGCAAAACTCGGTGACAGGTCTTGGCGGCGCCGACCCGCACTGGAACACCGAGCTGGGAGTTGTGCGCATCGACGACGCGCTCAGCTCGCTAACCATCCGCTACTCCACGCTCCGTGGTGACGGCGTCGGGGGCAACATCGGCTTCGTGCCGGCGCCCGCATCGGCGATGGTCATGGGCCTTGCTGGCATCGCCGCCTCGCGCCGCCGCCGCTAACGCTCGTCAGGCTATCGACACGCTTCAGTACAGCCGCCCGCTCAGCGATGAGCGGGCGGTTTGTCGTCACGCACACGCACGGCTGGGCTGGGTCCGCCCCGTTACAAACTCGTGGCAAACCTGGGTCCTGCTCCGCCTGTACCACACTTCGGAACGACACCAGGTGCCACCTCGCGCCAGAAAGGGGTCCCAAGTGCCCATCAGCAAGACAGCCCGCTGCGTCTTTCTCCCCATCACTGCCTGTTCACTCATCGCGGCCAGCGCCTGGGGGCAGGTCGCCCCGCAGGCGAATCGTGAAGCGGGCACCGACCCGGTGGCGGCAGCGCCGATTGCGGCGCACGACGGGCCGGTTGTTCAGATCGCTCTGCTGCTCGACACTTCCAACAGCATGGACGGACTGATCGATCAGGCCAAGGCCGCGCTGTGGGCGATCGTCAACGACCTCACGCTTGCGCGAGATATCCACGGAGCAGCGCCGCAGATCCAGATCGCTATCTACGAGTACGGCAACGACAGCATCTCCGCATCGGTTGGGTTCGTTCGGCAACGCACGCCCTTCACCACGGACCTCGACCTCGTCAGCGGCCAGTTGTTCGGGCTCCGCACCGATGGAGGCTCGGAGTTCTGCGGCCGGGCGATACAGACCGCCGTCGCCGATCTTGACTGGTGGCTTGGTGAGTCCGATACCGAACTGCAGGTGCCAAAGCAAGCCCGTGATACCGGCAAGCCGCTCGACCAAGCGGCGCTTGATGCGGTGCGCACCGCGATCGAGAAGCCGGACGGCCGCACGCCGCTTCGCTGCGTGGATGCGAAGGTTGTGCGGATGCTCGTGATCGCGGGCAACGAGCCGTTCAACCAAGGACGTGCGGCGTACCAAGAGGCCATCGCCTCGGCCAGAGCGCTCGGGATTACGGTTAGCACGATACATTGCGGCGACCGCGAGACTGGCATCACGGGCCAGTGGCAGAACGGCGCGAAGCTGGGCGGCGGGCTTTATGCGCACATCGATCAGAACGAGTCCGCGGTCGAGCCGCCCACGCCCTTTGATGCGAAGATATCCCAGCTCAACAACGAACTCAACACGACCTACCTCGCGTTCAACCGGGCGCCAGCGAGCCGAGCGCGCGAGGCGCAGCTTGAGTCGACTCGTCTGAACGACGGTGCAGGACTCAGCGCAAGGAGCGCTCCGGCACGCGCAAGCTCGAACTACGCCAACGGCCACTGGGACGTGGTTGATGCCGTCAAGCGAGACGGTAAGGAACTGGACGCCGTCCCGGAGCAGGAATTGCCGGCGGAACTCGCGGCACTCTCCGCTGATGAACGCAAAGCCAAGATCGACGGCTTATGGCAGAAGCGGCTTGACATCCAGTCGCAGATCAACGAGCAATCCAAGCAGCGAGCAGCGTTTGTGCAGGAGCACTTCAGGCAGCACGGGCCCGAGCGATTTGACCAAGCCATTGTTCGAGGGCTTCGAGACACGGCGCGTGCCGCTGGGCTTATCTTTGTGGCCGAGCCGGGCCAAACGGTGGACGATAATCAGACGCCCGAGGGTGGCTGAGTAGCGATCGAGCAGTACCTACTGACTGCCATATGCAAGCGGTCGCCTATTTACCGCCAGTGGTCTTCAATGGCCCCGCCCGGATTCGAACCGGGGACCGAGCGAGACCGAATCGCCTGCGCACGCTCAAGAAACGGCCTCCTGGGCCTGCAGCGGTCGAAGTTCGCTCTCCGTGTGACAACCGCGTGCGCCACGAGCCGAAGGACTCTCAACTGGGGTCGATCATCGAGGCTTGGCCGTCGCTCCCTCCTGCGATCCGCGCCGGCATCGTCGCGATGGTGAGGGCGTCGCATCCTGTCGACGGACATGACGATGGCTCTCGGGATGTCACACCCGGCCTCTAGTGAAAGTCTCTCGACCCGCTACCAACGCTCACAATCTCGCGATCGAGCGATCGCAGGCGATTGACGTGGACATGCACGACTTCGCCTTGGCGTTCGACCTTGCCTCGGACGATGAGCCCGGTGCCATTAGCCGGACGACCGCCAGAACGAATGTTCTGGTCACTCAGGATTGACCTGCCAACGCTCGGTGCCGCGAGGCTCGCCGCAGGTGCCTTGCTTTTCACCCGTGCGATCGAGCCAGCACCTCGCGGTCTGATGACGCAACAGAACTACCGGCGCTCAGTATCGGGCTCTGCTTCCCAGGCCCGGTACTGCTGCTGAAGAACTCTGAAAGCGTCCTTGCGTCTGCCTCCTTCGGAGATCAGCCCCTTGCGGTTGTACCAATCCTGAATGCCCGCAAGGGGTCGCCTAGGCGAGCGAAAGTCTTTGAGAATCCAAGGGGACAGGCCTTGCAGCTGCCCCTTGCCTTTCAGCTCGTCGCACCACGCCAATTGATCTCGATAGAAACGAACACCAAACTCCTCGGTCCACACTTCATTGGCGGTGCCGCGGAGACCCGCCTTGACACCCGCACCAAACTCGCTCAGCACCAGCGGCTTGTCCCAGTTGCTTTCAATTGGGAGCCCAGCGAGTTGGTCAGTCGAATCGTGGTACCAGCCGATGTACTCGTTGACCGCGAGAACGTCGGCGAACTCGCCGAATGGATCATCCACGAAGACGCCGTTGAGCTTTCCGTCCTCGCCCCTTGTCATGCGGATGAAGCAGGCCGCGGAGATGAGTCGTGAGTCGTCGAGCTGCCTCGCTAGGGCGGCAAGTTCCCGTCGCAGAATGGTCTGTGATGCGTTCGCTTCGTTCTCGTTCCCCACGGACCAGATCACGACGCTCGCGCGGTTGCGGTCGCGTTCGATCATCTCGGTCAGGTGCACCTTTGCGTACCCCTGTGTGAGCGGATTCTCGAAGTCGAGGACCCAGTACACCGGAATCTCCGCCCAGACCATCAACCCCAGTTCCTCGGCGACTCTGAGCATGTGCTCGTTGTGGGTGTAGTGAGCAAGCCGAACGTAATTGCATCCCAGTTCCTTCGCCCAGCCGAGCAGCATTCTGGCATCGGCTTCGCTCCACGCGCGGCCGGGCCGATCCGGCGCTTCTTCGTGCAGACAAATCCCTCGCAAGAACACCTCCGCGTCGTTGAGCAAGATGCTCGTTCCACGCGCTCCGATCGTTCTGAACCCCATGTTCTCCACGGCTGCATCAGTGGGGGAGGTGACGGTGATCGTGTGTAGAGCGGGCGACTCAGGAGTCCACAACATGGCATCAGCTGGCCAGTCGGCTTCGAGGACTGCCCGGCCTTGGGAGTCCGTTATCACGGAGAGCGGTTCGCCAATCGCGGCCAGTTCAACTTCGCACACAGCACCCGCTGCTTGGGGGCCATCCAGCTGAATCGTGCCTCTGAGTGTCGTGCGATCGCCGCTGAGCTTGAACTCCCAAGCGCGAATGAACGTAGCCGGACACTCCAGGATGGCGACTTCTCGAGTGATGCCTCCGTAGTTCCACCAGTCCGTGCGGTTTGCGGGCACGTCTTCTGCACGACGGCGGTTATCCACGCGCACTACTACGTTGTTCGTGCCGGCCTCGAGCATCCCGGTAGTCTCGAAGCAGAAGGGCGTAAACCCGACGTGGTGAGAGCCCAGGTACTCGCCGTTGATCCAGACATCAGCGTGTCGATTCACGGCGCTGAAATAGAGAAATGTTCGAGTCGTCTCAGTGGGCTCAAAGTCGAACGACCGTTGGTACCACACTGTTCCCTCGTAGAAGAACAGCTCCGGATGTTGGCTGTTCCAATCGCCGGGTACGGCAATCGGCTGGGCGCCTTCAAAGTCGTACTCGATTCGTTGCTCGGGTTGCGTGCGTTGCCGGTTCTGCCACCAGCCGCTATCCAGCGGTTTGCTCAGATGGCTCAGCGAGCCGGTGTCGTAAGGATCAGGAATACACCGCCAAGTCCCGTTCAGATCAACCGCAACTCGATCGAGTGCCGACGTCATGGGCTCAATTAGCCCTTCGCCAGCTGGGCCGATTGGGGCTGCCCCGGGGAGAGCCGGTTGCGCGCTGGCGATTGCTGTCGCGCACGCAGCACAGACTAGAGCAGTCCAACGGCCGAGTGTGCGTTTCTCAGAGTTGTTCATGTGCGCATGCTACTCGGCTTGAAGCTGGCCGAGGTGCGGAGCGGACAGCGATTCAGCCTGCTTGGAGCGTGTCGTGAATGGATGCACGATCTCGGGCCACTGGGGCCGCCGCTGGGGCCGCCAATGGTGGCGGCCGCGTGAGAGCGGGCAGTCACGATTCAAAGTGCTGGTGGCTTGACCCGTCCTGAATCCACGGTATTGTTCAACTCATGACCCGACTTGCTTCAGACCATCGAGTCCACGCTCATCATCCCCACGGGATGCCGGCTGAGGCTCTGGTCTAAAGGATTGTTGATCCAACGACTCGAGAAACGCCGGCCCCAGGCCGGCGTTGTTCGATTTGGGAGTGTGCCCAAACGGCCGCTGGCTCGGAGCCCACCACGGAGCTTTGAACCATGAGCCCTATAGCCGCACCGAACACAATCAGATTTGCGATCCCCAAGGGACGGATGAAAGACGAGGTCATGCGACTGCTCGCCGATGCGGGCATCGACATCTCTGAATCGTCCCGGGGCTACCGGCCTTCGATCTCGCTTGACGGGTACGAAGTCAAGGTACTCAAGCCACGCGCCATCGTCGAGATGCTCGAGAGCGGCTCTCGCGATCTCGGATTCGCCGGTGCCGATTGGGTCGCCGAGCACGACGCGGATTTGGTCGATCTCCTCGATACCGGACTCGATACCGTTCGCTTGGTCGCCGCCGCCTCGACAGCGAGCCTGATCGAAGGCAGACTCCCGGACCGCCCGCTCGTCGTCGCCTCTGAATACTCCGCGATCGCGGAAAGATGGGTTGCTTCCAAGGGCCTTGAAGCGTCCGTGGTGCGTTCGTACGGCGCGACGGAAGTGCTGCCCCCGGAGGACGCGGACTGCATCATCGACAACACCGCATCGGGCTCCACCCTCGCGGCCAACGGGTTGCAGATTATCGACGAGTTGATGACCTCGTCGACCCGTTTATACGCGTCTCGGTCGGCCGTTGACAACGCGGTCAAGCTCGCGGCGATCGAGCGGTTTGCGCTTCTCGTTCGATCCGTGCTGGAGGCACGCGACCGGGTGATGGTGGAGGTCAACGTATCGGCGGCAGACCTGGATGCCCTGGTCGGGCTGCTGCCCTGCATGCGTGAGCCCACGGTCTCTCCGCTGCGATCCTCGTCGGGGTTCGCCGTTAAGTCCGCTGTTCCGCGGCAGATGCTCGCTGACGTTATCCCGCTCATCAAAAAGTGCGGCGGAACGGACATCATCGTGACAAATCCGGAGCAGATCATCCCATGAGCGTCAACGGTCCCCAAGACGCCACGTTGCTCTCAGGCTTCGAGCCGGTTCCTGCTTCTCGCCTTTGCGGGCTGAAACCCTACGCGCCCGCCCGCCCGCATCTGCCGATTGATCTCTGGCTAGACGCGAACGAAGGACCGCTCATTAGCTCCTCCGCCCAGAGCCTCTTCGCTTCGATCACTCCAGATGATCTTCGACGATACCCGGACTCGCGACCACTCGAAGCACAGCTCGCTGCGACGTGGGGGATCGATGCTCAGCGGGTTGTTGTCACCAACGGGGCAGACGACGCAATCGATCGGGCCTGCAGAGCATTCTTAGAACCGGGACGGGCGCTGCTCACGCACACGCCCTCTTTCGAGATGATCACGAGAAGCGCGCGGCTTTGTGATGCAGGAGTGCATCAGATCGGGTGGATCGATGAGCCCTTCCCGCTTGCAGCTTTCCTTGAGGCGATTACACCCGGTACTGGGTTGATCGCGCTCGTCTCGCCGAACAACCCCACGGGTGGGCTGATCCCGCTCGAAGCCATCCAGGCGATCGCCCGAGCCGCGGCAGGCTGCGGGGCCGCTGTGCTGGTCGACCTGGCGTACGTCGACTTCGCATCCCATGATCCAACCGGTGTGCTTCTGACCGCTCCCAACGTGGTGCTCACCCGCACGTTCTCAAAGGCGATGGGTCTCGCCGGCCTGCGGATCGGTTTCGCCATGGCCTCCCCGAACGTGGCGAGTTTGCTGCGCACCGTGGGGGGGCCGTATCCGGTCGCGTCGACGTCACTCAAGGCGGCCTCTGCCGCCCATGCTAACCGGGTGGATGCAGAGGCCTATCTCGCGCGTGTGAGAGCGGAGCGAACAGCCCTGTTTGACCTGTGCACGGAGCTCGGTGCAACACCCATGGAGTCGCACGCAAACTTTCTCGCGGTCACGTTCCGCGGTGCACCGTTCGTGCACTCGGCTCTCGGTTCGCTTGGGATTGCTGTCCGGCGCTTCAGCGCGCCCTTGCTTGAGAACACGCTAAGGATCACTATTCCCGGCGAGGAGAAGGCGTTCAGCCGACTAGGAGCTGCGCTTAAATCGACGCTCGCACCCGAGGCGATCCTGTTCGATCTCGATGGTGTCCTCGCGGACGTTGGCCGGTCCTACCGCGCCGCCATAATGGATACGGCCAAGTCGTTCGGTGTAATCCTCACATCCTCGGACATCGAGGCGGAGAAGCTCGCAGGCAACGCGAACAACGACTGGGAACTGACCTGCAGGCTGCTTGCCCGCAACGGGGTCGACGCCGACCTTCGCTTGGTTATCGAGCGGTTCCAGGAGCACTATCTCGGAACGGACGGCCAAGCCGGGCTGCGCGAATGCGAGACGATTATCCCGCCCGCCGAATGGGTGCGAGACCTCGCTGAGCGCTGGCCACTGGCCATCGTTACTGGCAGGCCCCGAGCCGAAGCCGAGTGGTTTCTTTCTCGCGCGGGACTCGGCGAGCTGTTCACCGTGCGGGTCTGCATGGAAGATGCCCCGGCTAAGCCTTCGCCAGCCTCGATCCTTCGGGCGCTCGATCAGCTTGGAGTGTGCCACGCATGGATGATCGGCGATACGCCGGACGACATGCACGCAGCCCGCAGCGCCGGGGTGGTTCCGATCGGTATCCCTGCACCGGGAGACGATCGTGCGAAGTCCATAGCGGCCTTGGAGGCCGCCGGTGCAGCCCGTGTCATCACAAGCCTGACCCAAGTGGAGGAGAACCTGCCATGACGGCTCAACGCGCAAATGTTCAGCGAGCAACCAAGGAAACCAGCGTCGCGGTGACGCTTCAACTCGATACCAGCGGCAACGCCAACATCCAAACCGGGCTGGGGTTCTTCGATCACATGCTCGAAGCGCTTGCTAAGCACGCTCGATTCGATTTGGACCTCCGGTGCGACGGCGATTTGGTGGTCGATGACCATCACACCATCGAGGACTGCGGCCTGGCACTGGGACAAGCCCTCGATGAAGCGCTTGGCGACCGAGCCGGTGTGACCCGTTTCGGCCATGCTTACGCACCGCTGGATGAAGCGCTCGCCAGAGCTGTGGTAGACCTCTCGGGCCGTCCATCGGCTCACATCTGCCTGGGCCTGAAACGAGAGACCATCGGGACTGTTGCCTGCGAGAATCTGGGCCACTTCTTCGTATCACTTGCGACCACAGCACGCCTCACGCTGCACGTGGATGTCTTGCGCGGCGAGAACGATCACCACCGCGCCGAAGCGGCGTTTAAGGCGGTCGCGATCGCGCTTCGTGACGCAACTGCGATCGATCCAGGCAGGCAGGGTGTTCCATCCACGAAAGGAGTCCTGCGATGACAGTGCCCCAAGCCGTCGTCATCGCGACAGGCGTAGCGAACACGGCGTCGATCGCGGCCGCGTTGCGCCGATGCGGGCTCGAGACGGAGTTCACGACCAGCGCCGAGCGAGTCTTTGATGCACCGCTCTTGGTGCTTCCTGGTGTGGGGTCATTCGCCGCCGGTATGGAAATGCTCCAGACCTACGGCCTCGAAGAGCCGCTCTCGCGGCGCTTTCAAGAGGGCCAACCGTTGCTAGCTGTGTGCCTTGGCATGCAGCTGCTGTGCGCCGGCTCTGATGAGTCGCCCGGCGTTAGGGGCTTGGGGCTCATCGACGCACAGGTCCAGCGGTTCGGCGCGAATGCGCGCATTCCTCAATTCGGATGGAATCTGATCGAGGCGCCCGAACCGAGCCGGATGTTGGAATCTGGTTTCGCCTACTTCGCGAACTCGTACCGGATGGTGGAACCTCCGAGCGGTTGGCTGGCCGCCACCAGCATTCACGGCGGGCCCTTTGTCGCGGCCCTTGAGCGGGGCTCGGTGCTGGCCTGCCAGTTCCACCCGGAGCTTTCCGGGCGGTGGGGAGCCGATCTGTTACGCCGGTGGGTGAGCACCCAGATGGAACGCGTCTCATGCTGACTCGAAGAATCATTCCTTGTCTTGACATCCGTGACGGCAGGGTGGTCAAGGGCATCAGGTTCTCGGGTCTCCGCGACGCTGGGGACCCGGTTGAGCAAGCCACCAGATACCAGCAAGAAGGGGCGGATGAGATCGTGATGCTCGATGTTTCCGCCACGCCCAGTGGACGCGCCACGGCGTGCGACACGGTTGCTGCGGTCCGAGAGGGCCTCTCGATTCCTCTCGCCGTCGGCGGTGGGGTGCGCACCGTGGCAGACGCCGAACGACTGCTGGAGGCTGGAGCCGACAAAGTCTCGCTCAACACCGCAGCGGTCGAGCAGCCGACGCTAATCGTAGAACTCGCCAGCCGAACTGGATCGCAGTGCGTCGTGCTCGCGCTTGATGCGGCCGAGCGGCTGGATGCGGGCGGCTGGGAGGTCGTCACGAGCTCCGGCGCTTGCCGAACAGGGATCGATGCCGTGTCTTGGGCCAGACACGCGGTCGAACTCGGCGCTGGCGAAATCCTCCTCACCAGTTGGGACCGAGACGGAACGGGCTTGGGGTACGACCTTGCCTTGCTTGAGGCCGTTAGCGGGAGCGTGCATGTGCCCGTCATCGCATCGGGCGGTGCTGTCAGCGCAGCGCACATGGCGGAGGCATTCGCGGCGGGCGCTGACGCGGTCCTCGCGGCTTCAATCTTTCATGATCGAGTTCTGACCATCGCAGAAATCAAGCAGAGCCTTGCGGCTGCGGGAATGGAGATTCGGCTGTGATGATTCCTTCCATCGATCTCATGGACGGCCAGGCTGTTCAACTCATTGGCGGCGAGAAGAAAGCCCTTGATGCTGGCGATCCGAGGCCTCTTGCCGACCGCTTCGGCATGATCGGAGAAGTCGCCGTCATCGACCTCGACGCGGCGCTCGGGCGAGGCTCAAATGCGACCATCATCCGAGAGTTGCTTTCGCGAGCACCCTGTCGCGTCGGCGGAGGCATCCGAGATGCCGAGACTGCGATCAGTTGGCTCGATGCGGGCGCACGCAAGGTCATTCTCGGCACCGCCGCACGGCCTGAGGTCCTTCGCCACCTGCCGCGTGATCGAGTCATCGCTGCCCTCGATGCGCGCGACGGCGAAGTGGTTACCGAGGGCTGGACCAGGAACACCGGTGAATCGGTCGAGGAACGCATCGCCGCGACCAAGGACTATGTTGGTGGCTTTCTCGTAACGTTTGTCGAGCGAGAAGGACGTATGCAGGGCCTGCCAATCGAGCGAATTCGCGATCTTGTTCGCTTGGCATCTCCCGCGATGCTGACCGTTGCCGGCGGGGTCAATTCGCCCGACGATATCGCCCGCGCCGATGAACTCGGAGCGGATACGCAGGTTGGAATGGCGCTGTACACCGGGGCGTTCGACCTCGCCGATGGCTTTGATGCGCCGCTGCGCAGCGACCGCGCGGACGGCCTGTGGCCAACGGTCGTCGCGGACACTTCGGGCCGTGTGCTAGGACTGGCTTATTCCAACCAAGAAACGCTCCGACTCGCGCTGGCCGAACGCCGCGGCATATACTTCTCCCGCTCGCGGCAGGCGATCTGGAAAAAGGGTGAGACCTCTGGCGATGTTCAAGAACTCGTCGCGGCGAAGGTCGACTGCGACCGTGACGCGCTGCTGTTTATCGTCCGCCAGTCGGGGCGCGGATTCTGCCACCAAGGAACGGACGCTTGTTTCGGCGACTTCACTGGACTGGGAGCGCTCGACCGCACGATCGCTCTGCGAACCGCCTGCCCGCCTGCCGGTTCCTACACAGCGAGGCTGCTTGGCGACGCTTCGCTTATCGAGAGCAAACTCGTCGAAGAAGCCCGCGAACTCATCGAGACCGACACGCCGCAGCGTGCGGCTGAAGAAGCAGCCGATCTTCTTTACTTCGCGATGGTCGCGGCTCGAGCACGCGGGGCATCGCTCGAAGCGATCGAGCGATGCCTCGATGCACGCTCGCTCCACGTGACGCGCCGGCCAGGCAATGCCAAGCCCGCCCAACCGCAAGGGAGACCATCACCATGACCGTCGAATCGCCCATCCTGCTCCAGTGCGTGACCTCCTCTGAGCTGGGCAGGCGGTCCAGCGCAGCCTTGAACGGGCCCACGGTCGATGCAGCTCGAACCATCGTCAACCGAGTGAGAGTCGAAGGAGCCGCAGCGGTCCGAGGCTATGCAGAGCAGTTCGCGGAACGAGGGCCGGATGAGCCCCTCGTGCTCGACAAGGACTGCATGAAGACAGCGCTCGATGCCTTGCCCGACTCCGAGCGGGGAGCGCTCCAACGCACGGCAACTCGAATCCGCACGTTCGCACAGGCCCAGCGTGCCGCCATCGCTCCGGTCGACATCGAGATTCCCGGTGGTCGCGCAGGGCACACCATCGAGCCCGTCGAGTCAGCGGGGTGCTACGCACCAGCGGGCACGTATCCGCTCGTCTCGTCGGTCCTGATGACCGCAATAACCGCCCGCGTGGCCGGGTGTAAACGGGTGGTGGTGGCGTCTCCTGGGTCGTCACAGGTCATGCTTGCTGCGGCGGCCATCGCAGAGGCTGACGAGTTTCTCGCCGTCGGCGGTGCACATGCGATCGCCTCTCTTGCGCACGGCATCGACGGGTTCGACCCAGTGGACGTGATCGTCGGTCCCGGCAACAAGTGGGTTACCGCCGCCAAGCACATCGTGAGCGACACGGTCGGGATCGACATGCTCGCCGGTCCCTCCGAGTTGCTCATCATCGCAGATGACAGCGCACACCCGGCGACTGTGGCAGCAGACTTGCTCGCACAAGCGGAGCATGACATCGACGCCGTTCCGATGCTCCTCACGACTTCTCGAAAGCTTCAGGTGGCCGTGGAGCGCGAGTTGGTCGAGCAACTCGCGGGCCTTCCCACCGCCAAGACTTCAAGAGTGGCTCTGGGTAACGGCTTCTCATGCCTCGTGGCATCGCGTGCCGAGGCCCTCCGACTGGCTGACTTGCTGGCTGCCGAGCACGTCGAACTGCTGGTCGAAGACCCCGCGTCCTTTGCCTCCGCAATGACGAACGCTGGCGCCGTCTTTATTGGTGCCGCGAGTGCTGAGGTGCTAGGGGACTTTGGCGCTGGGCCCAACCACACGCTGCCTACGGGCCGCTCAGCGCGCTTCCGGGCGGGACTTTCTGTGAATGACTTCATCCGGCTGCGTACGTGGGTACACGTAGCAGATGCGTCAGGAGCCCAAGACATGATCCGGGACGCGGCGGCACTCGCGCGGATGGAGGGGCTCCCGGGTCACGAGCGCGCCGCGACGCGACGCAGCACACTCGGACAGTCGATCGGCAGCGCTTGAAGTTCAAGGGCTCCAAGCAGCAAAGCGAGTGAGTGTGAATCGCCAGCAAGCCTCCCAGAATTCGCGTTCTGGGGCCGCGAGGGCCGATCCGAGCCGAGCGTGTGACAACCGCGTGCGCAACGGGCTGCGCCCGCCGCCGCCCGCTCCATTCTCCTACTCCAAGCTCAGCGGCAAGCGCTCGCCAGTCTGCGGGTGCACGGACCACGCTTGCCAGACCCGCACGACCGGTTCCAGTGTGGCCCCTTCGATCCCGTAGTCCAGTACGGAAACCACCAGGCGGATATCGATCGATCGATCGCCTCCCAGCGCGTCCAGCAGCTGCTCCGCCTCCTGGCGAGGCATCCGGAGGACCGCTGCGGACGGCCCCTCGATCGCCCATTCGCCCGCCCGGGCTGGCCATCGCACCCCACCGAAGTGGCGGAACTCGAGGTGCATGAGCTGGAGGTACGACTCGCCTAGACGATCGACTTTGCTCCGCTCGATCAAGGACTCGATCGTGGCCTTTGCAGGCGAAGTGTCCATGAGCTGCAGGTCCGGAGCAAACGCGAGAGTGCCCCCGATCGAATCGCCCGCAGAAGCCCGGGGTCTTCCGGGGGCGTTCCGCCACTGAGTCTCTCGCAGCGACCCAATCGGAACAGTGAACTGCTCGTCCCCGAAGCTGTACGGCCCGAGCGATCCCTTGCCGTTTGCTATGCAGCGGTCTTGGGGATCGATCGCGGGAGCCGCTGCTATCGCCTCGGCCAATGCTTGTCTCAGTCCCTCTTTAGCCGAACGTTGCTCGAACTCATCAGCCGCTACCGCCAATGCGTTCAATGCAGGGCCGATCCTGGGGTGTTGTTGGACCTTCTCTAACGTAATCGGTGCAGTGGTCCTTGGACTCACGCTGCTTGAGGAGCTTTTGGATGTCGCGGAGGACGGCGTTCCAGTCGTCGCGCGGCTCGCGGCCGAGCTGATTGTCGATGGCCTGGACATCGTCGAGCAGATGGGGCAATGCGTCGAGGAAGCGGGCTTTGTCCTCGGCGGTCATCCGGTAGCGGAGGCGGAGCGGGCGCTCGACGGTGACGCGGGTGTAGCCGAAGTCCTCGTTCTTGAAGATCTTGGAGCGGCCCGTGGCGGCGAAGCGGCCGTAGCCCCGGACGATGTCGGCGATCTGATCGGGCTCGGGGCCGTCGTTGACGCGTGGGAGGCCCGCGCCGAAGCGGCCGTCGTAGCCGCGCTTCTCGTGCTCGCGCTTGATCTCCTTCTGCTGCTTCTTCCAGTCGACGCCGAAGGGTGGGTTGGCGATGAGGTAGTCGAAGGTTTGGCCGTCGAACTGGTCGTCGAGGAAGGTGTCGCCGTATTTGATGTTCTCGCCCGCGCCGTTGTGGGCGACCTCCTTGATGAGCATGTCGGAGGCGGCGGTGGCGAAGGCTCGCTTGTTGTAGTCCTTGCCGTAGGTGTAGAGCTTGGCGGAGAGATTGTGGCCGCGTTTCGGGTTGTTGAGGTAATTCTGCGCTTCGGCGAGCATGCCGCCGGTGCCGCAGGCGGGGTCGAGCATCTTGCGGACGGCGGCGCCGGTGAGCAGTTCGTCATCGTTCACGGACATCATGCTGACCATGAGGCGGATGACCTCGCGAGGCGTGAAGTGATCGCCGGCGGTCTCGTTGGCGAGCTCGTTGAAGCGGCGGATGAGGTTCTTGAAGGCGAGTCCCATCTGGATGTTGTCGACGGTGCTCGGGTGGAGGTCGACATCGGCGAACTTGGAGGCGACGAGGTTGAGGATGTTCGACTCGCGCATCCGCTCGATCTCGTTGCCAAACTCGAAGAACTCGAAGATGCGTCGGACGTTGGCGGAGAAGCCGTTGATGTAGCTGACGAGGTGCTTGTCGATGTGGTCGGGGTCACCCTTGAGCTTGGCGAAGTCGAGGGGCGAGTGGTTGTGGAAGCGCTGGCCCGCGGCCTTGCTAAGGACCTTGTCTTTGGTCGGCGCGAGGACGCAATCGAATCGGCGGAGCACAGTCATGGGCAGCATGACGCGATCGTACTGGGGCGGGCGATATGGGCCGCGGAGGAGGTCCGCGATCTGCCAGATGAGGTTGCTGATGTCTTGGTGGCTGGCAATGAAGATTCTGGGTCCGGGGGGCAGGGTGGTGG